>CALPLL020000065.1 GCA_943324395.2 Rhizobium sp. Q54 | reverse complement strand
CCAATGCATCGAATGTGGAGCGATGGACGTTGGAATAAGCTAACCATGGCGCACGGTTGTTATTGGGGAAAATGTACATTTTGTGATATTTCATTGGATTATATAAAATTATACGAACCCGTTGCGGCCAATATTTTGTGTGATAGAATAGAACATTTAATTGAGCAAACGGGTCAAAACGGTTTTCACTTTGTTGACGAAGCCGCTCCTCCAGCATTAATGAGAGCTTTAGCATTAGAGATTTTAAGAAGAAAAATTGATGTTACTTGGTGGACCAATATCCGATTTGAAAAGAGTTTTTCTAAAGAACTTTGTCAGTTGTTGAAAGCCTCGGGTTGTATTGCTGTTTCTGGCGGATTGGAAGTTGCCTCAGATAGATTATTGGAACTTATTGATAAAGGAGTAACTGTTGAACAAGTTGCAAAAGTGACTCGAAATTTCACTGAAGCTGGAGTTATGGTTCATGCTTATTTAATGTATGGATATCCAACACAAACGGTTCAAGAAACGATTGATAGTTTGGAAATGGTGCGTCAGCTATTTGAAGTTGGAATACTACAATCCGGATTTTGGCATCAATTTGCAATGACAGCTCATAGTCCCATTGGATTAAATCCAGAAAAATATGGTGTTATTAAAGATACTCAGGAAATAGGAACATTTGCTAATAACGATATTAATTTTACAGATACTACAGGAATTGATCACAATCAATTTAGTTTTGGGTTAAAGAAATCACTTTATAATTTCATGCACGGAATATGTTTTGATTATCCATTACAAGATTGGTTTGATTTTAAAATACCACCAACTACAATTTCAGAAGATTTCATTTATAATGCATTAACTGAAGAAACAGATTTTTCTATTAAGCCCAATTCAAAAGTGGTTTGGATAGGAGGAGAGCCACAAGTTTCTAATTTTGTTAAAACAAAAAAAGGGAATTCTTGGGAAATGACAGAACTAAAATTTCACGATAAAAAAGAAACTTATTCTATTCAATTGAATCGAGAAGAGGGCGATTGGTTAATTGAAACACTCAATAAAATTTCAGTTTCAAATACTAAGTTATTTACTTTACAGGAAATAAAATCTGACTTTGAATCACATTTTGAGAACTTTGAATTATTTTGGTTTTCAAAGCCCGTAGTTATTTTGAGGACTTACGGTTTGCTAATTATCTAATTATTAGATAATTGTTTTATTTGTCGAAATATTATTATATTTTTGAGAATTGTAATTCAAACAAATGAAAAACTTTTTTCAATTAGTCCTATTATTGCTGCTTTGTACTTCTTTGAAGGCACAAGATAAAAACGTTTTTGATGTGGCTCGCAAAGGGACATTAATAGAAATGGAAGCTATTTACAAGCAAAAAACCGAGCTTGTTGATGCTGTTAATGATAATAAAGCAACACCGCTGATTTTAGCTTGTTACAGAAATAACGAAGCGGTAGCTTTGTATTTAACTGATAAAGTTTCCAATATAAATTACAATTCTGGAATGGGAACTGCATTGATGGCAGCAATTATGTCGGGAAATAAAGTTATTATTCAGAAATTAATTTCAAAAAAAGCCGATTTAGATCAAAAAGATACTCAAGGAAAAACAGCTTTAATCTATGCTGCCTTCAATAATAATTTTGAAATAGCTCAATTACTAGTTAAAGCAGGAGCAAATTCTAAACTTGCCGATAATGAAAATAGAACAGCATTGGATTATGCTAAATTCAATAAGAATACACAATTAATCATTTTACTAGACCAATAAAAACAAACATTAAAAATACATCATCATGAAAAAACTTTACTTTGCATTAGCCTTATTAATTGGTATAAATGTATCAATGGCACAAACAAAATCTGCTGGACCAGTGACTCTGGGTGGTTTAATGACGTTGAAAATTGATAAAAATTTAACAACATCAACTGTTACAGTAACGCTAACAGGACCTTCAGATAAATGGTTTGGAATAGGTTTTAATGCTTTCGGTGCGATGGCAAACGGAACAGATTGTTTATATTATTCATCTTCATTAGTAGATTCAGTTATAACTGGTCAAGGTTCCCCAACTACTGATGCAACTAATGAATGGACAACTTCTAGCAATACAATATCAGGTACAACAAGAACTCTTGTTTTAACAAGAAACTTTACCGGTGGTACTGGTGATTACACATTTGTTTACAATGACAATGCTTTAAATATTATATGGGCATACGGATCAGGACTTGCAATGGCTCAGCACGCAGGCACAGCTAGAGGTTCTTCTGCATTAGGATTTACACTGGGTATTGATGATTTTGCTTCATTAAATAATATTTCAATTGCACCAAATCCATCTAATGGATTAGTTACAATTACAAAAAATAATCAGACTACAATTTCTAAAATTAATGTATTCGATATCAATGGAAAGGTTTTAAAAATTATTGATTCAGAATTAAATTTAGAGTCAATACAAATTGACTTGTCGAAATTTTCTTCAGGTGTTTATTTTGTAGAAATTAGTAATGATAATGATAAGATAGTTCGTAAAATTGTAAAAGAATAAATTATTTTTTAAATTAATTAACCTCTATTTTACATTAAAATAGAGGTTTTTTTATTTTTTTATTTAACAAATGAATTAATTCAATCATTTTTTTTCAATTAAGTAAATCTTATGGTTTTTAGTCTGTTTCGGAATTTAATTTAGTAAATTTGACTACTATTAATTAAACAAACTATGTCTAGAAAAGCAAAAATAATAGGAATTCTATTGGTAGTAATAGTATTAGTTGGAATTTCAGTAAACTATGTTTTTCATGGTGGCGCTAGAGATTTAGCTACCGAAGAAGCAGAATTTATAATAAGTTCTAAAGACATTACTAGAGAATTTTCTTCAGATGTTGCTAAAGCGACTCTTAAATATTCTGATAAAGCGATTGCTGTTTCAGGAAAAGTCACTGCAGTATCAGATAGTATTGTAACTATCGACAATACCATAATTTGTAATTTTAAAACTCCAGATAATAGTATTAAAAACGAACAATCTATTTCTGTAAAGGGAAGACTAGTAGGTTTTGATGATTTAATGGGTGAGTTAAAATTTGATCAATGTTCAATTAATAAAAACAATTAAAAATGAAAATTAAGAACTTATTATCGATCGTTCTGGTTTTTTGTGTTGTAGGTTTTGCAACTGCACAAGATGATTTATTAAATCAGTTGGATGCCGGTGCTCCAAAACAAAATAATATTGAAATAGCAGCATTTAAGGGAGTGCAAATTTGCAACATGCAGTCTACAAAATTACCAGCCAAAGGAGAGTTTTATTTTGTAGTTTCTCACCGTTTTGGTGATTTAGCTCAGGGAATGGATAACTTTTTCGGATTGGATAATGCCTTTACCAAATTGGGAGGTATATATGGAGTTTCCAACTGGATGGCTATTAGTGCATCACGTCAAACGTATCAAAAAACATATGAATTAGCTGCTAAATACAAAATGTCCAATCAAGAAGTAGACGGCTTTCCAGTGACAATCGTAGGTTACAATACAATGGATATTAATAGTGAATTGAAAAATAACGAATTAATGTCGGGTTTAAAATTTAGTCATCGTTTGGCTTTTACCACTCAATTGCTAATTTCGAGAAAATTTAATGATTCTTTTTCATTTGAAATAGCTCCTATTTACGTTCACAAAAATTTGTATGATGGAATTTTAGATCAAAAATCTACTTTATTATTAGGAACAGGAGCGAGATATAAATTAGCAAAAAGATTAAGCTTAAATTTAGAATATGCAGCTAGATTGAATTTACCTGAAGGATTTGTTTCAAACTACCACAACCCATTAACTTTAGGTTTGGATATTGAAACTGGAGGACACGTATTCCAGTTGCTATTCTCAAATAGCCAAGCTATGAATGACGTAGCGGTATTTACCAATGCACCTGGCCGTTGGGATGGTACTAAGCAATTGTATTTTGGATTTAATATGTATAGAGTATTTTAAAAATAAATAATTATGAAGAATTTAAAAATAGTTTTATTAGCAATGAGTGTTTTGTTTTTAGTTTCATGTGAATCAACCACAGTTCAAGACGTATCAACTGTAGTGGTTAATCCAACCTATAATGCAAACATTAAACCAATAATGACTTCAAAATGTACTAGTTGTCACGGTGGTGGAGGCCTAAATCCAAATTTAACATCTTATTCTTTAGTTAAAGATGCTTGCGAAAATGGGAATTTATTATGTAGATTAGATGCAACTTGCGGAAACATTATGCCGCAGTCTGGGCGTTTGCCTCAAGCAACAATTGATATGATTAATATGTGGGCGGATCTTAATTACAGAGAAAACTAATAATGAAAAAAGTATTTTTAGTTTTAGTAGCGCTAGTATTTGCTAATGTTTCTTTCGCACAAAGATTGTTAACACGGTCCGGAGAAATTAAATTTGATGCCTCTATGCCAAATTTAGTTGAAATAGCTGGAAAGAGCAATACGGTTTCCGCAATTTTAGACGTTGCTTCAGGACAATTTGCTTCTAGTGTGATCATTAAATCTATCCGATTTAAAGCACCATTAATGGAAGAACATTTTAATGAAAATTATTTGGAATCTTCTAAATTTGCTAATTCTATTTTTAAAGGTAAAATTGCAGGATTTGATGCTAAAAAATTAACAGCTACCAAAACAGCCTATGATGTTGAAGGTGATTTGACAATTCATGGAGTAACCAAAAAAGTTAAAACTAAAATCTATTTGACTTCAAATGGAAGTAAAGTGGGAGCTACTGGTAATTTTTCAGTTCATGCTCAAGATTATGGCATTGAAATTCCAAGTTTAGTTAAAGAAAAATTTGCTGAACAAATCAAAGTAAGTTTTGATTTTGATTTAGATACAAAATAATAATATTAAAATAATAAAAAAACCGCGAGATTTTCTCGCGGTTTTTTTTAATTTTTATCTGTTCATCCTAGAATATGCTTCTTGTTGTTTCTTATTATCTTCAGTTAGTAACTTGTATTTTGCTTTTTGATCTTTATTGAGTAATATCATAATATCCAGATCCATTTTTTCAGAAATTGCCTTAAGTTCGTTCACTTTTTCTTCATTTCCGCCCTCTTCCTTTTTTAAAATCGCATTTTGTTTTTTTACGTTCTCTGTGACAATATTTGAAACAGCAATAATTTGAAGTTCATCGAGCTTAAGTTGTTCGTTAAGACGATTTACAATTTTTTTTGCGATTTCTTCAATTGCAGGTTCTTTAGGCTGGGATCTTTGTTGGTTTTGCATGTTTGGATTTCCTCCAAAACCACCTTGACCCATTCCACCTTGACCCATTCCACCTTGGCCCATTCCGCCCTGTCCGTAACCTCCTTGCCCGAATTGAGCATTGATAGTTTGCATTGAAAATAACAAAATTAAAATGCTAATAATTTTTATAGACTTCATATCTAATAAGTTATATTATTATACTGGCTCACCGTACAAATCAAATTCAGTGGCTTCAATTATTTTAATCATTACAAATTCACCTGTTTTCACGTAGTGTTTTGAGGCGTCAATTAATACTTCATTATCCACATCTGGGCTATCAAATTCAGTTCTCCCCACAAAATGAGCTCCTTCTTTTCTATCAATGATACATTTAAATGTTTGACCCACTTTCTCTTGGTTTAAATCCCAAGAAATTTGCGATTGTAGTTCCATTATTTCTTCAGCTCTGGCTTGTTTTACTTCATTAGGAACATCATCCTCTAATAAATAAGCGTGAGTATTTTCTTCATGGGAATAGGCAAAACAACCCATTCTGTCAAATTTCATTTCTTGAACAAAGTCTTTAAGAATTTCGAAATCTTCTTGAGTTTCTCCTGGATAACCTACAATTAATGTGGTTCGAATTGCCATTCCTGGAACAGCAGCTCTAAAATCTTTTAGTAATTGCGTGGTTTTTTCTCTTGTTGTTCCACGACGCATCGATTTCAAAATTGAATCTGAAATGTGCTGAAGCGGAATGTCAATATAGTTGCAAATTTTTGGTTCTCGCTTCATGATTTCCAAAACATCCATTGGGAAACCCGTTGGAAAAGCATAATGCAATCGAATCCATTCAATACCATCCACTTTTACTAAAGCTTCTAATAGTTCACCTAAATTTCGTTTTTTGTAAATATCAAGTCCGTAGTAGGTTAAATCTTGGGCGATTAAAATCAATTCTTTTACCCCATTTTTCGCTAACCCTTCCGCTTCTTTTACTAATTTTTCAATAGTTTGTGAAACGTGTTTTCCACGCATAATTGGAATCGCACAAAAACTACAAGGTCTGTCGCAACCTTCAGCAATTTTTAAATAAGCATAATTTTTCGGAGTCGTAGTTAATCGTTCCCCTAATAATTCATGTTTGTAATCGGCTCCCAAAGCTTTCAATAAACCAGGCAATTCTGTAGTTCCAAAATACTGGTCTACATTCGGAATTTCTTTTTCTAAATCAGGTCGATATCTTTCAGATAAACAACCAGTTACAAAAACTTTATCTACAATTCCTCTCGATTTTTTATCAGCATATTCAAGGATAGTATTTACTGATTCTGCTTTGGCATTATCAATAAAACCACAAGTATTTATCACCACTATATTCCCTTCTTCCTCATGCACAACGTCTTTTCCACTGGCGCGCAATTGCCCCATTAATACTTCACTGTCGTAAACATTTTTGGAACACCCAAGGGTAATCACATTGATTTTATTCTTTTTTAACGATTTCGTTCTCATATATTGTAAATCCTCAACTAATTTGAAGTTCGCAAAATTACACTATTTATAATTAGGAGCATAAAGTTGGGTGGTTTTTATGACGTTATTTCCCGCTATTCGCTATATCCACGCAAGGGCGTGGGATGTCGCTTCTATCGGGGCTAGTAATAATGTAAATTGGTTCTAATGAAATTCTATCTTTTTAGTGTAAAATGACCTTTTTCGGTTCTACCATCTTCAAAATAAATAGTGTACCAATAATCATCGGAAGGCATAATTTCACCATTATAAGTACCATCCCAACCTTTACTATTTGAGCTAAGTTGTTTTAATAATTTACCATAGCGATCAAAAATGTAAATAGTAGTACTGAATTTATTAGTTGATGTCATACCAAGCACATTCCAAGTATCATTAAATCCATCAGCATTAGGTGTAAAGAATTTAGGAATTCCTACTACATTGATGATTTGAGATGAGGTTCCACAACCATTTAGATCTTTAACATAAACGGTATGAACTCCTGGTGCTACATCTGTAAAAATATTAAGAGTTTGATAAGCATTTGGGTAATCTAAACTATATACATAGTTTCCGAATCCAGTTGCATTAATAATAACAGTATTATTTTCACTTAAATCCATAATAGTAGGTATTTGGAAATGAGCTACATCTGAAGCTATAACTGTTATTTTTCTTGTTCTAAAACATCCTAAGGAATTAATAACCTTTACCCAATATATTCCCTCAGTATTTACATTTAGAGTAGAGGAAGTCTCACCAGGAATTGGAGAAGTACTATTATTAAAATACCATTTGTAGGTGTAATCGGTTGTTGGAGTTCCATCAGTTATTCCTGCGTCTAATAATACAAAGAAAGTAGGGTCATTACTACACACTAATTTTGTAGTTTCTAATTCAATAACAGGTACGGGGTTAACTGTAAATGTAATTGTCTTACTGATTTTACAGGTTGGATTTAAAGGGTTGTAAACAACTATCCTTATATTTTTGGTTAACGTAACTGTTAATGGATTTGGGATTTGGGATGAAAATTGCGGGTTATTATCTTCATAATATTCATAAACCATTCCTGAAGGTTGCCCAAAAGTTACTATATTATGAATAGCTTGAGAATTAGTAAAATTAAACTGACCATCTTGAAATGCAGGATCAATTTCATCATCACAGGTAGTTGTAAATGTTGGGGGAATTGTAAAATCAATTGGAGATTTATCAACTGTAAATTGAATAGTAGTGTCGAACCAACAAGCTTGGGGGGTGGAATTAGTAACCACAGCTCTTATCGTTTGCGATGTTGATGAAAAAGTTGCTGGAAAAGGACTCGTAATTAAATTGTTATTTGAATCTCTTAACGGGTTATTTGCTGAATCAAAATAAGTAACCACTACTCCAGTTTGACCTTGTAATAAATCACTTTCTAAATTAACGGTGTTAAAATTGAAAATACCATCTGTATTATCATCACATTGTCTAGGAATTGTTACTGTGTGTGCAAATGGTTTTGCCTCTACATTAACAGTAACCCAAGGCCCTATTCCATAACAAGCATTACTAATATCACTATCAACTCTAACCCAAACATTCTGTGTGGAGGGGTATCCAATATTTCTATAGTTGGTTAAATTTGTAATTTCAAATTGCTGTGATAAAGCATCAGCTCGATTACGATAGTATTTAATATTGTAATTAATACCTGGTTGTTGGGAATTTAAAAGTGCTCGAATTGTTAATTCAGTTGGACTTAAATTAAAGGTTGCAATACCATCTCTATCGTTGTTATTTGCATTATTAACACCATTAATATCTAAAAAATCATCACAAACTGTTGGGAGTGTAATATTATAAGTACTTGGAATATTTGGTGCTGAAACTCTTAAAGTTATTTTCGCCACACGATAGCACCCATTTACAGTTGTAACCCTAGTCCAAATGTACATTAAATTTGGAAAATTAGTATTTGAAAATGCAAGTGGATTAGTAATTTCATCAAAGGTAGGATTGGCATTTGCCCCAGCTAAAGAAGTATAATAGGTAAAAATTTCATTGGCTGAATTCGCAGAAATCTGATTGTTATTTACCGTTAAGTTGAAGGCGGTGATTGCATCTAAATCGTCATCACATTGAACAATAGTAGTATCGTTAATCACTGGTAAAGGATTTACAATTACCTCAGCAATAGAAGTAGAGACACTTCCACAACCCCCATTTGCATAAGTTGCAATACAATAATAGTATAGCGTTCCCACAACAGATGTAATCGGAACATAACTCAAGGTTGTTGACCCCGAAATTGCAGTT
>CALPLL020000064.1 GCA_943324395.2 Rhizobium sp. Q54 | reverse complement strand
GTATTCAGGTTCTGAAATTCCAACAGATGATAAAGGCAGAATTAGAATTGATGATTGGGAAATGAGAGATGATGTTCAAGAAAAAGTGGCTAAGTTGTGGAAAGAAGCAACAACAGAATCTTTACCAAATATTGGAGATTTAAAAGGTTATACAAGTGATTTTCATAATTTATTTGGTTTCGGATTCGATGGAGTAGATTATCAAGCTGATGCCAATGAAATGGTAAATATTTCAAGTATCTCATAAAAAGAAATTATAGTTATATTCCATAAATTAGAAATGTATTTTTCAATAATAATTCCGGTTTTCAATCGTCCAGATGAGATAAAAGAACTTCTAGATAGTTTAGTTCAAACTGACTATAAACAAGATTTTGAGTTGGTTATTATTGAAGATGGCTCTAATTTGACTTGCGAAAATGTGATAGATTCATTTAAAAGCAAATTAAATATATCCTATTATATTAAAGAAAATACCGGACCTGGTGATTCTAGAAACTATGGAATGAAAAAGGCAAAAGGGGATTATTTTTTGATTTTTGATTCCGACTGTATTATCCCTAAAAGCTATTTATCGGAAGTTTCAAAGCAGTTGAAACAAGAATATGTTGATTGCTTTGGCGGTCCTGACCGGGCTATGGCTAGTTTTTCAAACATTCAAAAAGCTATTGATTTTACAATGACTTCGTTTCTAACAACGGGTGGAATTCGTGGTGGTTCAGAAAGAATAGATCGCTTTCAGCCTCGAAGTTTTAATATGGGATTGTCTAAAAAAGCTTATGAAATTTCAGGTGGTTTTGGTGCTATTCACCCGGGTGAAGATCCTGATTTGTCAATTAGATTATGGAAATTAGGTTTTGAAACTAAATTATTTTCTGATGCTTTCGTTTATCACAAAAGAAGAATTGATTGGGATAAATTTTACCTTCAAGTGAATAAATTTGGTAAAGCCAGACCAATTTTAAATAGCTGGTATCCAGAATACAATAAGATCACTTATTTTTTACCGTCTCTTTTTATTGTAGGATTTTATTTTTCAATTTTCTTATTAGTATTTGCCCAGGATTTTCTTCTTAAATTATATTTTATTTACTTTTTCATTTTGTTTTTAGTTTCAACTTATAAATCCAGAAACTTTATTGTTGGCTATTTATCAATAAAAGCCGCTTGGAAACAGTTTTCAGGATACGGATTTGGTTTTATAGAATCGTTCTTTAAAATTTTAGTTTTAAAACAAAAACCAGAAGAAGCTTTTCCTGAATTATTCTTTAAGAAATGACAAAAATAGTTGGATTAACTGGCGGAATAGGAAGTGGTAAAACAACGATTGCTAATCATTTAATATCGTTAGGGATTCCAGTTTACAATTCTGATGAACAAGCTAAAAAAATTCTTTATTTACCAAAAACCATAGATTCTTTAAAGTTAGTTTTTGGAAATACCATTTTTTCTAATGAAATGCTTGATAAAAACAAACTATCAAAACTTGTTTTTAATAACCCAGACCAATTAAAGTTACTCAATCAAATAATACATCCCGCTGTAAAAATTGATTTTAAAAAGTGGCTTAACGCAAATAAAAATTCGCCACTTGTAATAAAAGAAGCTGCAATTTTATTTGAAAGTGGTAGTTATAAAGATTGTGACGCGATAATTTCCATTTCTGCACCTCAAGAAATGAGAATCCAAAGAGTTATTGAAAGAGATCATCTAACTTATGAAGAGGTGATGTCTAGAATTAACAACCAGTGGACGGATGAAATGCGAAAAAACAAGAGTGATTACATTATTGATAATCAAGATATTAAAAAAGCGTGTACCCAAACAGAAAATACTATTAAAATATTATTAAATTATTAAAAAAAGTATTAATTGTTAATGTTTGGTTAATATATTAATAGAATAAATGTTAAAATATTAAATTTGATTGATGAATAAATTATTTTTCCGTTTACTGATTGTATTAATGAGTTTGTCTCTAATTGGGATAATATTAGTACAAGTTTATTGGTTTAATTCTTCATTTCAGAATAATGATGAGCAATTTCGTTTTCACGTTCAGCAAGCGATCGTAAATGTTTCTAATAAATTACAAAAAAGAGAAGCATATAGTTTCTATGATAAATACAATCGTTTCAAGGACAGTACCGGAAAAGTGCCTCAAAAAAAAGATTTATTAGAGTTTTATTATGTTCAAAAAAACACACAAACTAATGAAACTATAATATATTCGAACAGTATCATAGCCGAAGATTATTCATTATCATCATCTCTTTTTAATAAAAAAGTTGATAGTGTTAAATTAAAGAGTTTTTCTTCGAAAAGAACTACTGAAATATATAATGATAATAAAATTGATAATTCGTCCGTTCAAAATAGTATAATTCCGGATTCTAAAATTCAAAAATCAGGAAGTTTAGATATATTAGATAACGCACAGTTTGAGATTTTCTTTAAAGATATTGCTTCAACAATGCCAATTCAAGAAAGAGTTTCTAATGAAATTCTTCAAAAATTATTGTTGAATGAGTTGGATGAGTTCGGCATAAAAACGCCTTTTGAATATGGAATTTACAGTAATGGTTTAGCCACCAAAATTAAATCTGAAAAATTTAATTACGACAAACACAATACGTATTCAATTCCCGTTTTTACAGACAATGAAGGCACAAGTTCTTATCAATTATTGGTTGGCTTTCCGCATAAAAAGACATTTTTATTTTCGGAATTGTTAGGAATAACAGTATTGTCAATAATTTTTACATTGATTATCATTATTGCTTACTCCAGTGCTTTGAATCAATTAATTCGTCAAAGACAGATTTCTGAAATTAAAACAGATTTCATTAATAATATGACGCATGAATTTAAAACACCAATTGCGACTATAAATTTGGCTTTAGATGCGATTAAAAATCCTAAGATAATTGACGATAAGGATAAAGTTCAGCGCTATTTACAAATGATAAGGGATGAAAATAAGAGGATGCACGCGCAAGTTGAAAATGTTTTACGAATTTCTAAATTAGAAAAAAGAGAATTAGAAATCAACAAGGAAAATAACAATTTACACGACATTATTGATGAAGCAGTTGAACATATCAATTTGATAATTGAAGACCGTCAAGGTACTATAACAACTCATTTTGATGCGACTAGAACATCAGTTTTATTGAATGACGTTCATTTTACAAATGTAATTGTAAATATTTTGGACAATGCAATTAAATATTCGCCAGAAACACCTTTGATAGATATTTATACTGAAAACGTAAAAGATTTCATTATAGTTAAAATAAAAGACCAAGGTGCTGGAATGAGTAAAGTAGCTCAAAAGAGAATATTTGAAAAGTTCTACAGAGAACACACTGGAGATTTACACAATGTTAAAGGCCACGGATTAGGACTGGCGTATGTTAAGAAAATTGTAGAAAATCATGAAGGTGAAGTTTATGTAGAAAGTGAAAAAGGAAAAGGAAGTACATTTATAATAAAATTACCACTAATTAATTAATAATATTATGGAAACAGACAACAAAAAAATTCTTTTAGTAGAAGACGATCAAAATTTCGGAGCCATATTAAAAGACTATTTAATGCTAAATGATTTTGATGTTACATTAGCAAAAAATGGTATGGAAGGGTTCGAAAAATTTAAAAAAGACACCTACGATTTGTGCATTCTAGACGTAATGATGCCTTATAAAGATGGATATACGCTTGCAAAAGAAATTAGAGAAAAGAATAAAGAAGTTCCTATTGTTTTTTTAACAGCTAAATCTATGAAAGAGGATGTGTTAAAAGGATACAAAGTTGGTGCTGATGATTACCTAAATAAACCTTTCGATTCAGAGGTTTTACTGATGAAAATTAGAGCTATAATTCAAAGAAAATCTACGGATACTAAAACTGATGCTACAAAATTTGAATTCCAAGTTGGCGCATTTCATTTGAATTCTAAATTACGTTTCTTAACTTTTAAAGATCAAGAATCGATTAAATTATCTCCAAAAGAAAATGAATTACTAAAATTATTAGTACTTTACGAAAACGACTTAATGCCGAGAGAGTTAGCATTAACAAAAATATGGAGAGATGACAATTACTTCACTTCAAGAAGTATGGACGTTTACATCGCAAAACTTAGAAAATACTTAAAGCTAGATCCAAATGTTGAAATTTTGAATATTCATGGTGAAGGATTTAGATTAGTGATTAAAAATAAAGTTTCAGATAAATAAATATTAAAAACTCCGAGTGATCGGAGTTTTTTTATTTTAAGTTAATTTCTAAAGCAAAACTAGTTTTTTCTTCTTTTGTGATGGTAAATTGAATTTTATTGGAACTATTACTTTTATTGATTTGTACATTATCATATAAAGATAGTTCTTTTAAAAAATTCATTTCAAATGAAATTATTTTTTGATTCAGAATGATTTTTGGTTCAACATAATCCAAGCACCACTCGAGATATTTCACATTATTAACATGATTTACAATATCTAAATCGGATAATACTACTTCTTTTTCATTGATTGTATCCAAAGATTCGATAATATTTATCTTAGAAAAACTTATAAAAGTAGCTTTTCTTTCTGGAAATAATTCAAAATGAGAAATAGGTAACTTTAAATCTTCAGGTCTTCTAGTTTTAGTATTGAAGACTACCCAAAAAGTTTCGGAACCTATAATTTTATTACCATTTAATACTACTTCAATAGCTCTAACTGAACGAGAGTTTTCAAGACTATTAATCCAAGTATTTATAGTTATAACGTCTTTCCATTTAGGTAATTCTTTTATTTCAACACGCATCCTACTTAAAACCCAAGCTTGATTAAACTCCTGCATATCAGAAAAACTAATTCCGCCTAATTCTGAATGGGCTGCCGCAGTTAACTGAATTAAATTGCATAAATCGGTGTATTTTAAAAAACCATTTGGAGTGCATTGGGTAAAATTAATTTCCCAATCTTTGCTTAAAATAGATGTGAATTGAGTTGAAATTGGCATATTAAATTTGATTATTTATAAATTCTATAATTTCTTCTTTGTTTACATCATATTCAAACCATTTTGTTCCTGGGTTTCTCTTAAACCAAGTTAGTTGACGTTTTGCGAATCGGCGTGTATTTTTTTTAATTTCTTCTATTGCAAATTCCAAGGTTATTTCATTATCAAAATAACTAAATAATTCTTTGTAACCAACTGTTTGTAGGGCGTTTAAGTCTTTATGAGAAATTACTTTTTGGGCTTCTGCCAATAAACCTTCGTTTATCATAATATCCACACGTTGATTTATTCGGCTGTATATTGTTTCTCTTTTTGCTTCTAAACCGATTAAAATAGGAGTGAAGTTTCTTTGATTTTTTTTCTGATTAATGAAGGAAGAATAGGGTTTTCCAGATCCAATACAAACCTCCACAAAACGCATCATTCTTTGGGGATTTAATAGTGTTTGAGGATTTTTTTTAGTTAGTTCAGTATAATAATCTGGATCTAGATTTTTTAATTTTTCTTGCAAATAAACAATTCCATTAATTTCTAATTCTGACATTAAAGTATCTCTAATGCTTTTATTTATTTCAGGAATATCATCGAATCCTTTTAATATTGCATCTACGTAAAGTCCAGAGCCGCCAACAAGTATTGCAAAATCATTAGTTTTATAAAGTTCGTCAAGTTTGGAAATAGCTTCTTTTTCGAAGTCCCCTACGTTATAACTTTCAAATATTGATTTGTTATGTATAAAATGATGTTTAGCTGATGAAAGTTCTAATTCATTTGGAACAGCAGTTCCAATTGTCATTTCTTTAAAAAATTGTCGGCTGTCACACGAAAGAATTTCACAATTAAAATGCTGTGCCAAAGCAATGCTTAAGGAAGTTTTTCCTATTGCTGTTGGTCCCACGATGGTGATTAAGTACTTCATAATGTTTTAGCCCGGATAGCAGTGGAAATCCCATTTTATTGCTCGGAACGAAGCAAAAAATGGATTGCAACGAATAGCCGGAAATAGCTCCAAAAAAATTAAAATTTTATAATTTTCAATAATTTATTTTTACGAATTTGGCTTTGAATTATGTTTCTGGCATCTCTATTATTTTGCATCGGAATAATAATATTTTTGAGAATTTCAATTTTTTGAATTTGATAATTCAAATCATAAAATGCGTATCCTTTATAAATTCCATTTTCAATTAATACTGCGCTACGTTCGTGAATCGTTCTACCTTTATCCTTGAGAATCATATTTTGATCTTCAAAACTATTTTTAGCGATAAATGTCGAAACCCTTGTATTATATACTTCTGGAGTTATTTCACCAATACATGCGCCGTCACATTCTTTAATTTTATATTGAAAACAAGCCTCATTTGCGACATATAAACCCGTTAATTTTTGACATAAATTATAGTCAGATGTAATTCGGAATAGTGTGTTTTTGGCTTCCTGTAGCGTTGAAAAAGAGGTTATTTCTTTTTTTCTACCATCGGCTTTTTGAAGTTGCAGGGTTAAGTAGCCGTTTTTATCTTCTTCTGCGTACAATGCAATATTGAATAAAGTTTTTCTTTGTGCTCTATTATAAATTGGCTTATGAATTTTAATTTCTTCACTTTCTTTCAACAAAGCAATTAATTCACTTCCAGTTTCTTCAAAAGTAACTTTAAAAACTTGCGATTGTATTTTAATTGATTTTTTATCTATTCCAGTAAAATGCTGATTGATTCTTTTTTTAATATTTTTACTTTTTCCAATATATATTATCTTACCTTCTTCATTATGAATATAATAAACTCCAGTATTTGAAGTAACACTTTCTATTATGGAATACAATTTTGGAGTAATTCCTTTTAGCACTTCAGTTTTAATTAACTCTTGTACTATTGATTTTTCGGTGTCTTTAGCAAGCAATAATTGAAATAATTTTAATGTTGCTAATGCATCGCCGCTAGCTCGATGTCTGTCTGCCATTGGAATTCCAAGCGCTCGAACTAATTTTCCTAAGCTGTGGGAGGGTTGTTCAGGTAATAATTTTTGTGATAATTCAACCGTACATAGTGTTTGTTTATTAAAATCGAAACCTAATCTTCTGAATTCTGTTCGCAATATTCGATAATCAAAAGCGGTATTGTGCGCTACTAAAACGCAGTCATTTGTAATTTCAATTATACGTTTTGCGACTTCATAAAACTTAGGAGCACTTTTTAACATGTCATTGTTTATACCTGTTAATTTTACTACAAAGGGTTGAATTGGAATTTCAGGATTCACCAAACTGATAAATTGATCTACAATTTCGTGACCATCAAATTTATAAATGGCAATTTCTGTAATTCCTTCTTCGTTGAATTGTCCTCCGGTGGTTTCTATGTCGAGTATGCAGTAAATAGTTATAAGTTTAAGGTTATTTTTAACGTCCTCCAAAGATACTACTTCCAATACGAACCATAGTACTTCCGCACGAAATTGCAAGTTGGTAATCGCCTGACATCCCCATGGAAAGAATTGACAAATCACAATTAACAATTGATAATGACTTATTTGTGTCAAAAATCGATTTTAAATACTCAAATTCTTTCTTGATTTGGTTTTGGTTACTTGTAAATGTTGCCATTCCCATTAAACCAACTATTTTGATATTTTTTAAGTTTTTAAATGATTCGGAAACTAATAAATCTTCTAGTTCATCTTCATTTAAACCAAACTTTGTTTCTTCTTCTGCAATATGTATTTGGAGTAAACAATCTATAATTCTATTGTTTTTTAACGCTTGTTTGTTGATTTCTTCCAATAATTTTAAACTGTCAACTCCATGAATCAAACTCACGTAAGGAGCCATGAATTTCACTTTATTGGTTTGAATATGCCCAATCATGTGCCAATGAATGTCTTTTGGCATTTGTTCCCATTTTTCGGTCATTTCTTGGATTTTATTTTCTCCAAACACGCGTTGACCTGCATTGTATGCTTCCGTTAAATCGGAAATAGGCTTTGTCTTTGAAACCGCAACAAGAGTTACATGTTCAGGTAATGCCGATTTTATTTTAAGTAATTTATCTTTTATTGACATTTAATATTCAATTAAGAAATAAATTGTTTCGCAATTTTCTCCGCTTTTTTACTCTCGCTATAATCGTAGAAACCTTCGCCAGATTTTGAACCTAATTTCCCCGCACGAACCATATTAACTAAGAGTGGGCAAGGAGCATATTTTGGGTTTTTAAATCCGTCATGCATTACATTTAAAATAGCTAAACATACGTCAAGTCCAATAAAATCTGCTAATTGTAGCGGACCCATTGGTTGTCCCATTCCTAATTTCATAACAGTATCAATCTCATAAACACCAGCCACTTTGTTGTATAAGGTTTCAATTGCTTCATTTATCATTGGCATCAAAATTCTATTGGCTACAAATCCAGGATAATCATTTACTTCAACAGGAGTTTTACCTAATTTTTCAGATAAATCCATGATAATTTTTGTAACTTCATCTGAAGTGTTATAACCACGAATAATTTCTACCAATTTCATAATTGGCACCGGATTCATGAAGTGCATTCCGATAACTCTTTCAGGATGAGCTACTACAGATCCTATTTGAGTAATTGAAATAGAAGAAGTGTTGGTTGCCAAAATTGTATTGTGAGAACAAACTTCATTTAGTTGTTTGAAAATATTCAATTTTAATTCTACGTTTTCTGTTGCCGCTTCAACCACTAAATCAACACCTACAACACCATCTTTAATATCAGTATAAGTAATAATATTGGAAATAGTTTTGAATTTATCCTCTTCGGTAATAGTTCCTTTAGCCACCATTCTATCTAAATTAGTAGCAATAGTTGCCATTCCTTTATCCAGAGATTTCTCAGAAATGTCAATTAATTTGACGGTGAATCCGCTTTGAGCAAAGGTGTGAGCAATTCCATTACCCATTGTTCCCGCTCCAATTACAGCTATTATTTTCATATATTATTTATTAAAGCAATCAATTATTTGATAAGCAACTCGTAACGCATTAGTCCCTTGTTCTAAAGTAACAACGGGAGTTGTGTTATTATTTATGGCATCTGCGAAGGAATCTAATTCGTCTAAAATCGCATTATTTTGTTCCACTTCAGGATTTGCAAAATAGATTTGCTTTTTTACACCTTCGGCATTTTG
>CALPLL020000063.1 GCA_943324395.2 Rhizobium sp. Q54 | reverse complement strand
GGATTTCCATCACAAACTACTTGAGGTAATTGTGAATTTACTTGGCCTTTTGGATTTACTGTAATAGTAAATGTTATTGGGGTACCTGAACAAGAAACTAATCCATTAGTAAAGGATGGGGTAACGGTTATTGTTGAAACTACAGGAGTCGTTCCTGCGTTAACTGCATTAAATGATGGGATATCACCTGAGCCAGTAGCAGCTAATCCAATAGATGGATCTGAATTCGCCCAATTATAAGTAGTTGTCCCTGAATTATTGTTAGTGGTAAATAAAACTGCGGTTGTAGGATTTCCATCACAAACTACTTGAGGTAATTGTGAATTTACTTGGCCTTTTGGATTTACTGTAATAGTAAATGTTATTGGGGTACCTGAACAAGAAACTAATCCATTAGTAAAGGATGGCGTAACTGTTATAGTGGAAACTACAGGAGTCGTTCCTGTGTTAACTGCATTAAATGATGGGATATCACCAGTGCCAGTAGCAGCTAATCCAATTGATGGATCTGAATTTATCCAATTGTAAGTAGTTGCTCCTAATGTATTATTAGTGGTAAATAAAACTGCGGTTGTAGGATTTCCATCACAAACTACTTGAGGTAATTGTGAATTTACTTGGCCTTTTGGATTTACTGTAATAGTAAATGTTTTTACAAGACCAGTGCAAGCTGATGCTACATTAGAAAATGTAGGAGTAACTGATATTGTGGAAACTACAGGAGTCGTTCCTGTATTAACTCCTGTAAATGATAGGATATCTCCTGAGCCACTAGCAGCTAATCCAATTGATGGATCTGAATTTGCCCAACTATATGTAGTTATTCCTAGTGTATTATTAGTAGTAAATGGAACTGCTGTTGTCGTATTTCCATCACAAACTACTTGAGAATTTGATACATTTACTTGAGCAGTTGGATTTACTGTAATGGTAAAAGTTATTGGTGTACCTGAACAAGAAACTCCTCCGTTACTATATGTTGGTGTAACAGTTATTGTGGAAACTAAAGGAACAATTCCTGTATTAACTGCTGTAAATGAAGGAATATCACCTATACCATTAGCAACTAATCCAATTGATGGATCTGAATTTGCCCAAGTATAAGTAGTTGTTCCAATTGTATTATTAGTAGTAAATAAAACTGCGGTAGTAGAACTTCCAGCACAAACTACTTGAGGTAATTGTGAATTTACTTGGCCTTTTGGATTTACTGTAATAGTAAAGGTTTTTACTAGACCACTACATGCTGATGCTACATTAGAAAATGTAGGAGTAACCAATATTGTTGAAACTAAAGGAGTCGTTCCTGTATTAACTGCAGTAAATGAAGGAATATCACCTATACCAGTAGCAACTAATCCAATTGATGGATCTGAATTAGTCCAATTATAAGTAGTTGCTAACGATGTATTATTAGTGGTAAATGGAACTGATGTCGTCGAATTTCCAACACAAACTACTTCAGAATTTGGAAGATTTACTTGGGCAGTTGGATTTACTGTAATAGTAAATGTTATTGGTGTACCTGTGCATGAGACTCCTCCATTAGTATATGATGGCGTAACAGTTATTGTTGAAACTAAAGGAGTCGTTCCTGTATTAACTGCAGTAAATGAAAGTATATCACCTGAACCAGTAGCAGCCAATCCAATTGATGGATCTGAATTTGCCCAACTATAAGTAGTGGTTCCAATTGTATTATTAGTAGTAAATAAAACTGCGGTGGTAGAACTTCCAGCACAAACTACTTGAGGTAATTGTGTATTTACTTGGCCTTTTGGATTTACCGTGATTGTATATGTTATTGGGGTACCAGAACAAGACTTTCCTCCATTACTATATGTTGGTGTAACTGTTATTGTTGAAATTGCAGGAGCTGTTCCTGTATTAACTGCAGTAAATGATGGGATATCACCTGTGCCAGTAGCAGCTAATCCAATTGATGGATTTGAATTTATCCAATTGTAAGTAGTTGCTCCTGAGGTATTATTAGTGGTAAATAAAACTGCTGTAGTGGAACCTCCAGCACAAACTACTTGAGGTAATTGTGTATTTACTTGGCCTTTTGGATTTACCGTAACTGTATATGTTATTGGTGAACCAGCACATGACTTTCCTCCATTACTATATGTTGGTGTAACAGTTATTGTTGAAATTGCAGGAGCTGTTCCTGTATTGATTGCAGTAAATGATGGGATATCACCAGTGCCAGTAGCAGCTAAGCCAATTGATGGATCTGAATTTGCCCAACTATAGGTAGTTGTTCCAATTGTATTATTAGTATTAAATGAAACTGCTGTTGTGGAACCTCCAGCACAAATTACTTCAGATAATTGTGGATTTACTTGACCTTTTGGATTTACTGTAATGGTGTAAGTTAATGGTGTACCCGTACAAGACTTTCCTCCATTAGTAAATGTTGGGGTAACAGTTATTGTTGAAATTAAAGGAATAGTTCCTGTATTGACTGTGGTAAATACAGGTACATTACCAGTACCACTAGCACCTAAACCAATACTCGTGGCAGAGTTAACCCAGTTATAAGTGGTTGTACCAACAGTAGTGTTACTAGTGAATGTAGTTGCTGTTGAAGAATCTCCATTACAATAAACCTGGGAAGTTGGTTGATTTACTTGGGCTGTTGGATTTATCGTGATTATAGAATGAACTGGTAAACCGACACAAGAATTTAATGTTGGTGTAATAGTATAATCAACAGTTCCTATTAAATTTCCTGGCGCTGTTAATACTTGTGCAATAGTAGATCCATTAGATACTGATGCTCCCGAAGCATCTGTTTGAACCGCTGTCCAAGCAAATGTTGCGCCTGTTGGAGTACTAGTCAATACAATATTGGATGTTGATCCAGAACATATAGTAGCTGGGGTTGGAGTTGCAAGCACTACAGGTAGAGGTTTAACCGAAATAATGGAATGAATTGGATTACCAATACAACCATTAGCCGAAAGAGTTATTGTGTAATCTACTGTACCAACAGTATTTCCTGTAGTGGTTAATGTTTGAGCGATGTTTGATCCTGTTCCAGTTGAGGATCCAGCAGCATTAGTTTGTACCGCTGTCCAATTAAATATAGTACCCGTAACATTACTTCCTAATGGAATATTAGTAACATCTCCAGTACAAATTGAATTTGAAACTGGAGTTGCAGTAGCAACAGGAATTGCGTTGACTGTTACAACCGTGGTTGAAGTAAGGGGTGCAGAACCAGCTGCAGTTGGAGTAGCTGTACATACATAATTAAACGGAGGAGTACCTGTGGGCGTAGGAACATTGGTAACATTTTGACCTGTTGCTGTAAATCCATTAGGTCCAGCCCATGAAAAAGTCACAGGACCAACACCAGGATCTGTGGCGCTCAAGTTAAATCTTCCTCCAGCACAAACAGGACCCGTATTTGTTGTAGCAAAAGCACAAACTATAAAATGTAAAGTAAATTGTGCTACAGCAATACAATAGGTATTGGAATAATCCATTATTGTAGCATAAATTATTTGACCCTCAGTACCAGTAAAACTTGATTGCAACCTTACAGATATAGGTAAATAATCTGTTAGTGCATTAGTAGCATTTGTATTGTAACTTACTATGTAGTTACCTATATTCCCCGGTAAACCTTGAAGTAAAACATTGGTGTTTTGAGTTAAATCAAATTTTGACCCTGTACATGCGGTTAGATTATTTGGTGGACTGAAAGGTACTGGAAGTCCACGACTGATTGTTGTACAAACCGGAGTTTGTGTTGTACTGCAACCGGTACTGCGAGCCGTAACACAATATTGTCCTGCACCAGTAGTTAAAGTATTAAGCGTGCTATTATTAGATCTTGGAGTTGCTACATAATTAGGTCCAGTAGTAGCTGTTAAAGCTGTTGTTGGAGCAGTTGGGCTAGTTTGGTAAGTCCAAGAAAATGTAGTTCCAGTTTGAGCAGAATTAATATAATTAGCAGTTAAAATATTATCACGACAATCAGAAACACCACCTCCAGCAATTGCTAAGGGACATACAACATCACAATTTGTTGCTCCTGTTCCTCCTGTTTGCGCAAGTGTTATAAATCCAGGTAAATTCCTAAAATTAGTCATTAATACCATATAATATTGGCCCTGAATAGCATTTGTAATGGTGAAAGTTTCTGTAGCACTTGTAGAATAGCTGCATCCTGCTTGAGTACTGCTATTTAAATTGGAAGTTCCGCAAGTAGGCGCTGTTGAAAATGGTCCCCAAGCGATAAAATCTACATCAATAGCAGTTCCTGTTCCATTTGCACCTGTGGTTTGAGAAATTTGAAATGTTACGGACCCGGATCGACTAATTTGTAAATAATACCAAGAAGCATTAGGCTGTGTAAATAAACAAGAATAACTTCCAACAGTGGGAACATTAGTTGTGTTTGGAAAATTAATTCCAGTACTGGAAGCCCCGGTACAAAAAGCAGCTGCAGAAGAGCAACCAGGAGGTAATTGACTATATGATTTGGTGAATAGTATTAAAAATAATACTACTAACAGACGTTTTAAACTCATTAAATAAATAATTTAGAAGGCGAAATTTACAAATTATTAAGAAATAGTTATGTTAAAAATTAAAAAAAAATCAAAATAGTTTCACTTTATTACTTTTTAAGATTAATTAATTAACTTTGTACTTCAAAAAATTAAAAAATAATACAATAAAATTGATGATAAATAACGCTGAATTTCAAGACGAAATTGGAGATAATCATATTGCTACTAACGCTCAAAATCCTATTAGAAAGGATGCTTTTTCAATTTCTGATGAAGATAAAATTAGCTTGATAAAAAAAGATGTTGAAAACATTTTATATACTCTTGGAATTGACTTAACAGACGATAGTTTGAAAGGAACTCCTAATCGTGTGGCTAAAATGTTTGTAAATGAATTATTTGGTGGATTAAACCCAAATAAAAAACCAAAGGCTTCCACATTTGAAAATAATTATAAATATGGGGAAATGTTGGTTGAAAAAAACATCACTTTATATTCAACTTGTGAACACCATTTACTCCCTATTATTGGAAAAGCTCATGTTGCCTATATTTCAAACGGAAGAGTAATTGGGCTTTCAAAAATGAATAGAATCGTAGAATATTACGCTAAAAGACCTCAAGTTCAAGAACGTTTAACCATGCAAATTGTACAAGAATTACAAATTGCTTTGGGTACAGAAGATGTAGCTTGTGTAATTGATGCAAAACATTTGTGCGTGAATTCTAGAGGAATAAAAGACATTCAAAGTAGTACGGTTACTTCTGAATTTGGTGGAAAATTTAAAACGGAACAAACTCGTAGAGAATTTTTAAACTACATTCAAATGGATACTAAATTTTAATTTAACTAACAAACCATAGCCCTGATAGTAGTGAAAATCCCGAAGAATTGCAAGGCACGAAGCAATTCTGAGGATTGAAACGAATAGCAGGAAATAGCTCCAAAAAGAAGCTTTTCAAATAACCAAATAATCGAATAACCAAATAAACATTTAACAATGCCATTACACAAGTCCCAAACCCTAAAAATATACAACTCACTCTCGGGCGAGAAGGAAGTTTTCACACCTATTAATGAAGGAAATGTGGGAATGTATGTTTGTGGACCTACAGTTTACAGCAATGTGCATTTGGGAAATGTTCGAACTTTTATGTCTTTTGACGTAATTTTTAGGTATTTAAAACATTTAGGTTATAAAGTAAGATACGTTCGAAACATTACTGATGTTGGGCATATTGTGGATGATGTGGATGAAGGCGAGGATAAAATTGCAAAAAAAGCACGTTTAGATCAGGTGGAACCAATGGAAATTGTGCAACGATATACAGTTGATTTTCATAATGTTTTAAAATTGTATAATTTTTTACCGCCGAGTATAGAACCAACAGCTACGGGACATATCATTGAGCAAATTGCAATTATAAAAAAAATTATAGATAACGGAATTGGTTACATTGCCAATGGATCGGTGTATTTTGATGTTGTAAAGTTCAATGAAACCAACAATTACGGTAAGTTGAGCGGCAGAAATATTGACGATATGCTTGCCAATACTAGAGAACTTGACGGGCAATCTGACAAAAGAAATCCGCAAGATTTTGCACTTTGGAAAAAAGCAGAACCACAACATATTATGAGGTGGCCTTCACCATGGAGCGATGGTTTTCCTGGTTGGCACCTAGAATGTACTGCAATGAGCACCAAATATTTAGGGAATCATTTTGATATTCACGGAGGTGGAATGGACTTGAAATTTCCTCACCACGAATGCGAAATTGCTCAAAACGAAGCTTGTACAGGTCATACTCCAGTTAATTATTGGATGCACGCCAATATGCTTACGCTAAACGGAAAGAAAATGGCTAAATCTACCGGAAATAATATTTTACCAATGGAAATTATCACAGGCGAAAATACTATTTTAAGTAAGGCTTTTTCACCAAGTGTAACTCGTTTTTTTATGTTACAAGCTCACTATCGAAGCAATCTTGATTTTACAAATGACGCTATTTTAGCAGCCGAAAAAGGGTACTTTAGATTAATGGAGGCAATTGACGGTTTGAAGGATATTAATGCAAGTGCTACTTCTACCCTATCCATTTCAAATTGGGAAGCGGCTTGCTATGAAGCGATGAACGACGATTTTAATAGCCCAATTTTAATTGCACAATTATTTGAAGGCGTGCGTTTTATCAATTTATTGAAAGACAATAAAGAAACGTTAACTCAAAGTGATATAGATTTATTTACATCATTAATGAAAGGTTTTGTTTTTGACGTTTTAGGGTTAGAGGATGAAAAATCAGTTGGAAATAACAACGATAAATTAGAAGGGGTTGTAAATATGTTGATTGAAATGAGAAATCAAGCTCGTGCCAATAAAGATTTTGCGATGTCTGATCAAATTAGAGATCAATTGTTAGCAATAGGAATTCAATTGAAAGATGGTAAAGACGGAACTTCATTTTCAGTTTAACAATTTAAATATGTCTTTATCTAAAATACTTATTTATCCGTTGGTACTTTTAATCCGTTTTTATCAAACTGCCATTTCGCCTTTTACACCTTCTGCATGCCGATATGAACCCACTTGTTCTTCCTATTTTTTAGAAGCGTTAAAAATTCATGGCTTATTTTATGGAAGTTACTTAGGAATTAAAAGAATTTTTAGTTGTCACCCTTGGGGAAAAAGCGGGTATGATCCGGTACCAAAAAAAGGTTCACACAATCATTAATATAATTTAATTTTAGTTTCTACTATTTTATCTATTTTTACCAATAAATAACAAATAAACAAAATTTCATCATGGTTTGGAATCCTTCGGAAGGTATTGATTTAGGTTTTTTTATGATTCGATATTACAGCTTAATGTTTGTAATCGCCTTTGGTCTAGGCTGGTTCATCATGAAAAAAATATTTGAACGTGAAAATGAGTCGATTGAAAAACTAGATTCTCTATTCATATGGACAGTATTTGCTACATTATTAGGCGCAAGATTAGGACACGTTTTCTTTTATGATTGGGAATATTTCAGAAATCATTTAGCCGAAATATTGCTTCCATTCCGTTTTTCACCAAATTTTGAATTCACAGGATTTCAAGGATTAGCAAGTCATGGTGCCGCAATCGGAATTATTCTTGCCATGTATTTCTTCAGTAAAAACATCATGAAAAGACCACTTTTATGGGTTTTAGATCGTGTGGTAATTCCTGTTGCTAGCGGTGCTGTATTTGTTAGAATTGGTAATTTTTTCAATTCAGAAATTGTTGGACACGAGACTACTTCATCGTTTGGAATTAAATTTGTTAAAGATTTTTACAGTCCAAGAGAAGTTGTAAATGCTACCAAAATCCCAAATCCTAAAGAAGCGTACAATGCGATTGCAACCAATCCTCAATTTGCTAATTTATTAGAACAAGTTCCTGCAAAACATCCAACTCAATTGTATGAGGCTTTTAGTTATATTTTTGTTTTCGCTGCTTTGTATTATATGTATTGGAAAACAGATGCTCGTGAAAAACAAGGTTATTTATTAGGAATGTTTCTAGTAATGCTTTGGTCGGTAAGATTTGTAGTTGAATTTTTAAAAGAAAGCCAAGGTGGTTTCGAAAGTGATCTTGGAACATTTTCAACAGGACAATGGCTAAGTATTCCATTTATCATCATCGGATTCTTATTAATTTTCAAATCCAAGAAAATTGATTTGGTTTAAATATGAAATTACCACTTCTAAATGAAGTGGTTTTTTTATTAAATAAATTCCATTTTACCCATTACAATAATAAATTATAAATGAAAATAGTATTCGCATCCAATAATAAAAATAAAATTCAAGAAATTCAAAGTATGCTTCCTGAATCTATTCAAATAGTAAGTTTGGAAAGTATCGGATGTTTTGAAGAAATTCCAGAAACTGCGGATACTATTGAAGGAAATGCAATTTTGAAAGCCAACTTTGTAACTCAAAAATATGGCTTTGATTGTTTTGCTGATGATACTGGATTGGAAGTTGAAGCTTTGAAAGGTAAACCCGGCGTTTATTCAGCACGATACGCAGGCGAACAAAGGAATGCTGACGATAATATGAATAAGTTATTGGGAGAATTATTGGATAAATCAAATAGAAACGCCCAATTTAAAACTGTAATTGCACTTAATTTTGAAGGAAAACAATACCTTTTTACTGGAATAGCTTCAGGAGAAATAACGTCAGAAAAAATGGGAACTGGCGGATTTGGTTACGATCCAATTTTTAAACCCAGTGGTTATGAAAATACATTTGCAGAACTTTCACTGGAAGTAAAAAATGAAATAAGTCATCGTGGAAAAGCTACCAAAGCACTTTTAGAATTTCTTCAAAACATCTAATTTTTATAAGTTTCTCATAAAACGAACAGCTATTTATTAACAATTTATTTGTACAAAAAATCTAAAATCAAAAATCTAAATTCTAAATTACTGATTATCAATTATTAATAAAATATCAATTCTACGATTTCAATTAGTTATTAACAAATATTAGCCGTACTTTTGCAAAATATTTAAAATACTATATGAATAAATTTGAACAATTAGGATTGAGTGAATCGTTACTGAAGGCGATTTTAGATCTAGGATTTGAAAATCCGACCGAAGTACAGGAGAAAGCGATTCCCCTATTATTGGAAAAAGACACAGATTTAGTTGCGTTGGCTCAGACAGGGACAGGG
>CALPLL020000062.1 GCA_943324395.2 Rhizobium sp. Q54 | reverse complement strand
GAAATCGACTTAATTTCAGGTGCAGCATCTTGAGGACATGTTGGTAATCCAACCAATTTCATAACATGAAAATCGGGAATATCGTCACCCATATAAAGTACATTTTCCGGAGAAATTGAATACAATTCACAATATTCTTTGAAGGTTTCCACTTTGTCAGGTGACCCCAAATGAATATCTGTAATTCCAAGATTTTTCAATCGAATACGCACCCCTTCGTTGCTTCCACCAGAAATAATACACACATTATAGCCACTTTCAATTGCAGCTTTCATTGCATATCCGTCGCGAATATTCATTTTACGTAGCATTTCACCAGTTGCGGAAATATTTACCGATCCGTCAGTAAGTACACCGTCTACGTCGAAAACGAATGTAGTAATATCATTCATTATTTCCTTATAACTTTTAGCCATTATTTTGAATAGATTGGGTTAATATTTTATAAATATTTTTTTGATTTTCATTATTTAAAAGTGCCAAATGGGATTCAATAGTTTCTTCGTCGTTTCTTTTTGCAGGTCCTGTTTGTGCATCCAAAGGTGATAAACTATTTATTTTTTCTGCAGTTTCCTTGATTAAAGGTAATAAGATTTCAAATGGAATATTATTTTCTTTACAAATGTCATTTCCGATTTTATAAAGATTATTAGTAAAATTATTTACAAATACTGCCGCTACATGTAATGCTTTTCTTTGTTTAGAACTGATTTCATAAACTGAATTGGAAATTGAATTTGCAACACTTTTTAATAGTTCTAAATCAGCTTCGTTTTCACTTTCTATACAAATGGGAATTGTTTTAAAATTGACATCAACATTTTTTGAAAATGTTTGTAATGGATAAAAAACGCCTTTTCTATTATTGGAATGAATTGCTTCAATTGAAACAGCGCCAGAAGTAGGTGCAACTAATTTATTTTTAAAAGGTATTTTCTCAGAAACTTCAGCAATGGCATTGTCTGAGACTGCAATTAAGTACAAGTCAGCTTCTTTTAAATTGTTCCAATCAGAACAAATTATGTCGTAATTCAATAGGTTTGAAAGTGCATTTTTTTGTCTTGAAAAAGCAGTTGTGATTTCGATTTCAGCACCTTCGTCAATAGATTTTTGCAGCGCTACAATTAAATGTTGAGCTACATTTCCAGATCCAATTATGCCTATTTTTACCATTTTGCTAAATTATTGATTTTTTTTTAACTACATCGTATTTCATAATTTAAAAAACATCACTTAAAAAATTCTTAAATACCGATTCATAACTCATAATTTAACAAATTTGAATTACTTTTGTACCACTTTTGAAATAGAATCACCTAAATAATGGATAAAAAAATACTTTCTTTTTTGTTTTCTACGCGATTAATGGCATTTTTATTTTTGTCATTTGCAATAGCTATGATTTGTGGGTCTTTTATAGAAAGCAAATACAATACAGATACCGCTCGAATTTGGATTTACAATGCCTGGTGGTTTGAAGCTATCATGGGATTTTTCTTAATTAATTTTGCAGGAAATATAAAAAGATACCAACTTTTACGTAAAGAAAAATGGGCAACTTTATTACTTCATATTTCTTTTATTTTCACTCTTTCCGGAGCATTTATTACACGTTACATAAGTTATGAAGGTGTGATGCCAATTCGTGAAGGCGCCGCTGAAAACCAATTTTATTCTGATAAAATGTTTTTAACAGTTTTTGTAGATGGTGATTATGAAGGTCAAATGAGAAGACGCGTTTTTGAAAAATCTTTATTGTTATCTCCTGTTGCTAACAATAATTTCAGCATTTCAAATAATTTTGCCAACACTCCATTTGAGATTTCTTATAAAAATTATTTATTGGGTGCCACCAAAACTATTAAGCCAGATCCAAAAGGAGATTTGTATTTTAAAATGGTTGAGTCTGGTGATGGAACTCGTCACGAGCATTATTTGAAAGAAGGCGAAGTTCAGAACATTCACAATATGCTTTTCTCTTTGAATAAATTTGTAAAAGGAGCTACCAATATTACAATTAATGCAAACTCATCAACAATTCAAACTCCATTTGAAGGTCAGTTTATGCGAATGGCAGATAAATTTAAAGGAACGGTTACTAAAGATTCTGTTCAGACGTTAATGATGCGTTCTCTATACAATGTAGGTGGATCTCAATTTGTTTTTCCAGATCCAGCAGCCAAAGGTTCTATTACTTACATTGCAAAAAATGATTATAAAGCTAAAACTCATGAGGATGCTTTGGTATTGAATTTACAAGCCGAGGGTCAAAATAAAGAAGTAACTTTATTGGGTACAAAAGGATCAGTAGGGGAGTCCAAGGTAGTGAAAATTGGAAAAATAGAATATACTTTTTTCTTTGGTAGCAAAGCCTATTCCTTGCCTTTTAATATAAAACTGAACGATTTTAAAGCCTTGAAATATCCTGGAACTGAGAAAAGTTATTCCGCTTTTGAAAGTGATGTAACTGTTCAAGATTCTAAATCAAAATTTGATGCTAAAATTTACATGAATCACATTTTGGACCATCAGGGATATCGTTTTTTCCAATCTTCATTTGATCCAGATGAGAAAGGGACAATTCTTTCTGTAAATCACGATTTTTGGGGAACTTTGATTACCTATATTGGATATTTCATGTTGTTTTTTGGATTGATGGCAATTATGTTCACTAAACATTCTCGTTTTGCTGATTTAAAAAGAAAATTAGAAGTGGTAAAATCGAAAAAATCAAAGTTGATTACAATACTATTATTGCTATTAAGTTTCAATTCGTATTCACAGCATCAAAAAGAGAATTTAACAGTAAAACAAATAGATTCTTTACTTTTAAAGTTCAAAGTTTCAGAAGCTCATGCGGCAAAATTTGGAAGATTGGTGATTCAAGATGCAGGCGGAAGAATGAAACCATTAAATACATTTTCATCTGAATTGTTGCGAAAAGTAAGTCATAAAGATACTTATAACGGAATGAATTCTGATCAGGTATTTCTTTCAATGACACAGTTTCCGACGGCTTGGTATGAAATCCCGTTGATCTATATTAAATCTGGTAATGACAGTATTAGAAAAATAATTGGTATAGAAAAGACAGCTCAATATGCTCCTTTTATTGCTTTTTTTGATAAAACAGGAAATTATAAATTATCACCTTATTTAGATGAAGCGTATAAATCGGCAAATCCAAATAATTTTGAGAAAGATTTTGTTGAAACAGATAAAAAAGTCAATTTATTAAATCAAGCCACATCGGGAAGCATTCTTAAGATTTTTCCAATCCCTAAAGATGAAAATAATAAATGGGTTTCTCACTTAGAGTTAAGTCATGCTGGTTTAAAAGGAATGGATTCTATTTTTGCCTCTCAAATAGTTCCTCTTTATATTAATTCTCTACAAAATGCTGCCCTTTCAAATAACTATAAAGATGTAGATTTTTATTTAACTGGGATTAAAAAATACCAACGAAAATTTGGAGTTCAAGTGATGCCTTCTGAAGATAAAATCACTGCTGAAATTATTTACAACAAATACGATATTTTCAAAAAGTTGTTTTATTTATATATGATGGCAGGATTTTTAATGTTGTTATTTACTATTATAAGAATATTTAAAGACAATAAATTTACTCGTATTTCTGTAAATGTAATGCACATTATTGTTGGAATTTTATTTGGTTTACACACATTAGGATTAATTGCAAGATGGTATATTTCAGGGCATGCGCCATGGAGTAATGCATACGAATCTATAATTTATGTAGCTTGGGCAACCATGTTTTTCGGATTGGCATTCGATAGAAAATCTAAGTTAACAGTTGCATCATCAGCATTTGTGGCTTCTATGATTTTGATGGCTGCCTATATGAATTGGATTGATCCAGATATTGCAAATTTACAGCCAGTTTTAAATTCATATTGGTTAATGATTCACGTGGCAGTTATTGTTGCTAGTTATGGACCATTTGCACTAGGAATGATTTTAGGATTTGTTTCTTTATTGTTAATTTTCTTTACTAATGAAAAGAATAAAGAAGTAATGGCTTTAAATATAAAAGAGATCACTTATATCAATGAAATGGCTTTAACTATTGGTTTAATCATGTTAACCATAGGAAATTTTTTAGGAGGTCAGTGGGCCAATGAAAGTTGGGGTCGATATTGGGGTTGGGACCCAAAAGAAACATGGGCTTTAATAAGTATTATGATTTATGCGTTTGTAATACATTCCCGTTTTGTGCCAATGTTCCGAGGAAAATGGGTTTTTAATTTGATGAGTATGTTTGCCTTCGTATCTATATTATTCACGTATTATGGGGTCAATTTTCACTTGGTAGGATTGCATTCTTACGCAAGTGGTGAGGCAACTTCTTTAGATTGGATTTGGCAATCATTATTAGCAATTTCAATTATTGGATTAATTACTTATCCTAAATACAAAAAGTACTATAAATAAAGAATTTATCACCTTATAAAACAGGAAAGCTCGACTTAGATAGTCGGGCTTTTTTTATGTAACATTAGACCAATATTGATTATTATTTAACATTGAAAAATAAAAATTGTTAGTTATTAACAAATATTTATGTATTTTTGTTTTGTAATATATTTGCTAAAATATCATAAATCCCTCATTATGAAGATATTAAATACAATTAAGGTAACATTAGTAGCGACATTTTTGTTAATAACTAGTACTTTTTTTTCAAACAATATTGATTCAAACCATTCAATTTCGATTGAAAAAGTCAAAATAAAATTAGCAACAGTTGATCCAATTACACCTACTACAGGTCATGCTGGAACTGTCGTAACCATTTCTGGAACAGGTTTTACTGCTACTTCAGTTGTGACCTTAGGAACGGTTTCAATTCCTTCTGCAAATATTCAATTTGTTTCAGCTACAGAAATAAAAGTAACTGTTCCGTGTGGAGTTACTTCAGGGTATTTTTCAGTAGATGGAGTTGCCTCAGCAATTTTATTTAATTATATTCAACCTACAATTACTACTTCATTATCTAGTTTGACCTATTGTGCTGGATTTACCGTTCCCCAAATCAATCTTGCTGGAACACCTGCAACTCCTACAACTTCAACAGGACTTACTTTTAATTGGACCAATTCAAATACTGCAATTGGATTAATTTCATCTACAAATGGGGATACTAAAATACCAACATTTACTTCTGTAAATTTAACTACGGAGCCTATAACAAGCACTATTAGTGTAACACCTTCTATAAATGGTTGTTTAGGAACACCAAAAAGTTATACAATAACTGTAAATCCTAAACCAGTAGCTACTCCAATTTCTAATATTTCAGTTTGTGCTGGTGGTACTGTAAATCAGATAAATCTTACGGCATCATCACCAAATTCGGGTACAGGAACTTCATTTACATGGAGTGGAACTAATAACGTTGCAATTGGATTAAGTACTTCATCAGGTACAACTTCGCCAATTCCATCTTTTACAACTCCAAATACACCTACTACTACATTAAGTTCTACTATTACAGTAATACCAACGTTTCAGGGATGTACAGGAACTTCTGTTAGTTTTAATATTGATGTAGTGCCAGTTACTTTAGGTGGAACTATATCTAGTAATAGTCCAGTTTGTTCTGGTAGTACAAGTGCTGCATTAACATTATCGGGTCATAGAGGAGTTATTTTAAATTGGGAATCTTCAACTACTGGAGGAGCACCATGGACAACAATAACGAATACTTTGGCTACTTATCAACCAGGAGTTTTAACTCAAACTACCTATTACAGAGTAGCGGTTCAAAATACAGGATGCGCTATATCATATACTATCCCTCATGCTATTATTGTAAATAATTTACCAACATTTACTAGTAGTACAGGAAATTTATCAACGTGTATTGGTGGAAGTTTAACTTTAACAGGTACAGGTACACCGCTTGCTTCAGGTGCTTGGGCATCATCAATTGCTGGTATAGTTTCAATTTCTAGTTCTGGTTCGGTAACGGGAGTTGCTGCTGGAACTACAAGTATTACTTATACCAATTCTAATGGATGTTCAATATCTCAAAATTTTGTTGTAAATGCACCTCCAACATTAATTACTAGAAATCCAGCTGCCGCATGTGCTCCAAATACTATAGATTTAACTTTACCTGCAGTAACGACTGGATCAACTTCTGGATTAACTTATTTGTATTTTACAAATGCTGGCGCAACAACCCCATTAGCTAATCCTAATGCAGTTACAAGTTCTGGTACCTATTATATTAAAGGAACCGATCCAACTACAGGTTGTTCTAATGTAAGTTCAGTTACCACGGTGATTAATAGTTTACCGGCAATTTCAATCTCAGCTTCTAATAATCCTGTTTGTGCGAATCAACCCACTACTTTAACAGCAAATGGAGGAAACACGTACACTTGGGCTTCAGGACTAGGTACTTCAGCCACTATTAATGTATCGCCTTCATTTACCACTACTTATACTGTAACTGGTGTTGATAATAACGGTTGTTCCAATCTTTTCAATTTAACAGTTAATGTTAATAGTTTACCAACAATTACTAGTAACACTGGTAATTTTTCAACGTGTATTAATGGAAATGTAACTTTAACAGGTTCAGGAACACCAGCTTCTTTAAATGCTTGGCAATCCACTAATAATGGTATAGCAACAGTTTCAAATACTGGTTTGGTAACAGGTATTACTCCTGGAACAGTAAGTATTACCTATACCAATTCAATTGGTTGTTCTTTTTCTAAAAATTTTACTGTAAATGCTTTACCAACATTAATCACCAGAAATCCAGCTGCTGCTTGTACTCCAAACACTATAGATTTAACTTTACCTGCAGTAACAACCGGGTCAACTTCAGGATTAACGTATACTTATTTTACAAATGCTGCTGCAACAACTATATTAGTTAGTCCAAATGCAGTTGCAAGTTCTGGCACCTATTATATTAAAGGAACCGATCCAGCTACAGGTTGTTCTAATGTAAGTTCAGTTACAACAGTTATCAATAGTTTACCTCCAATTTCAATATCAGCTACTAATAATCCTGTTTGTGCTAATCAACCTACTACGTTAACAGCTACTGGAGGAAACACGTACACTTGGGGTTCAGGACTTGGTACTTCATCTACTATTAATGTATCGCCAGCAGTTACCACTACTTATACTGTAACGGGTGTTGATAGTAACAGTTGTTCCAATGTTTTTAATTTAATAGTTACGGTTAATAGTTTACCAACAATTACTGTTACTGGAAGTTCATCTGTTTGTATTGGTGGTAATTTAACTTTAACGGGTTCAGGAACACCAGCTTCTTTAAGTGCATGGCAATCCTCTAATAATGGTATAGCAACAGTTTCAAATACTGGTTTGGTAACAGGTATTTCTTCAGGAACAGCAAGTATTACCTATACCAATTCTATTGGTTGTTCTAATGTTAAAAATATTGTTGTTAATGCGTTACCAACAGTAATTACTAGAAATCCAGCAGCCGTATGTTTTCCAAATGCTGTAGATTTAACTTTACCTGTGGTTACAACTGGATCAACTCCAGGATTAACTTATTCATATTTTACAAATGCTGCTGCAACAACAATATTATCTAATCCAAATTCAGTTGCAAGTTCTAATACCTTTTATATAAAAGGAACCGATTCATCAACAGGTTGTTCTAATGTGAGTTCAGTTACCACTGTGATCAATAGTTTACCTACAATTTCAATATCAGCTACTATTAATCCTGTTTGTGCGAATCAACCTACTTCGTTAACAGCTACTGGAGGAACTACTTATGCTTGGACTTCAGGACCTACTACGGCTACAATTAATGTTTCACCAGCGGTAACAACTACTTATACTGTAACTGGTTTTGATGGTAATGGTTGTTCGTTAATTGCTAGTTTAACGGTTAATGTTAATAGTTTACCAACAATTACTGTTACTGGAAGTTCATCTGTTTGTATAGGTGGAAATAAAACTTTGACAGGTTCTGGTACACCGGCCACCTTGAATCCATGGGTCTCAGCTAATACTGGTATAGCATCTGTTTCAAATACAGGTTTAGTAACAGGTATTTCTCCCGGAACGACAACAATTACCTATACCAATTCTAATGGATGTACAATTACTTCTAATTTTACTGTAAATGCGTTACCAACAGTAATCACTAGAAATCCAGCTGCTGCGTGTACCCCAAATACTATAGATTTAACTTTACCTGCGGTAACAACTGGGTCAACTCCAGGATTAAATTATTCTTATTTTACAAATGCTGCTGCAACAACAATATTAGTTAGTCCAAATGCGATTGCAAGTTCTGGTACTTATTATATTAAAGGAACCGATTCATCAACAGGTTGTTCTAATGTGAGTTCAGTTACTACTGTGATCAATAGTTTACCTACAATTTCAGTGTCAGCTACTAATAGTACTGTTTGTGCGAATCAACCCACTACTTTAACAGCTACTGGTGGAAATACTTATGCTTGGACATCTGGACCTACTACGGCTATTATTAATGTATCGCCAGCGGTAACAACTACTTATACTGTAAATGCAGTTGATAGTAATGGTTGTACTGGAACGGCAAGTTCAACTGTTACTGTTAAACCTTTACCAACCGTAAGTGCGGGTACAAATCGTCCAATATGTTCTGGATCATCATTAACATTAGCAGGAACAGGAACTGCAGGAAATACCTATACGTGGGATAATGCAGTAACCGATAATATTTCATTTATTCCATCTGCAACAACAACTTATACAGTAACTGCAACTAATAATGGTTGTAGTAATACAAGTTCTGTAACAATTACGGTAAATCCATTGCCATCAGCTCCAGTGGCTAATATTACACAAACAAATTGCTCGTCAAATGTTGGAACAATTCAATTTTCTGGATTGCCTACCACAGGAAACTGGACAATTAGTCCTGGATCTTATAATGGGACAGGATCAACCTCTACTACCTACACACTAGCTCCTGGAACTTACAATTTTTCAGTTAGAGATAACAATTCTTGTAATTCAGCGACAACAGCTGTAACAATTAATGCAGCACCTACAGTTCCTTCAACTCCAACAATTGCTGTTGGAGCTATTACACAACCAACTTGTGCTAATGCAACAGGAAGTGTTATTCTTGGAGGTTTACCTTCAGGAGTTTGGACTATAACAAAATTACCAGGCGGTCAAACTTACACTGGTAATACGACCTCATACCCAGTAACAAATCTTACTCCAGGGACTTATACTTTTTCAGTTT
>CALPLL020000061.1 GCA_943324395.2 Rhizobium sp. Q54 | reverse complement strand
TCTTCACTCATCGCTTCGGCAATCGCTTCTCTAAATTGTATAGTTCTCATATTATGAATATGTGTTTCTTAAATTTTGAGCAAAAATAATTATTTTATACCATATTTAAGCATAAAAATCTTTAAAATTATTTGGAGCTTTTTCCTGCTTTCCTCTAAATCCCCGCAAAGGGCGGGGGATACCGCTGCAATCAGGGCTACGAAATCGATATAGTATTACTATTTTGTTGAAAAAATAATATGCACGCATAGTAAATTGAATCAAATTATTTACTAATTTAGTACCCGAAAATAGCACACCTAAAATTTAAATAAATGAACATATTAGTTTGCATCAGTCACGTTCCTGATACTACTTCAAAAATTAATTTTACTGATAACGATACTCTTTTTGATACCAATGGAGTACAATTTGTAATCAACCCAAATGATGAATTTGGTTTAACACGTGCCATTTGGTTTCAAGAACAACAAGGAGCAAATGTAACTGTAGTAAACGTTGGAGGCCCAGAAACAGAACCTACGTTAAGAAAAGCACTAGCAATTGGTGCTAACGAAGCTATTCGAGTAAATGCTAACCCAACAGATGGTTTTTTTGTTGCAAAACAATTAGCTGAAGTTATAAAAAACGGAAACTACGACTTGGTAATCGCTGGTAAAGAATCATTAGATTATAATGGTGGAATGGTTCCAGGAATGATAGCAGGATTGTTAGGGTTTAACTTTATTAACTCTTGTGTTGCTTTAACAATTGAAGGAAATTCAGTTACAGCATCAAGAGAAATTGATGGAGGAAAAGAAATTGTAAACTCTCAATTGCCATTAATTATTGGTGGTCAAAAAGGTTTAGTTGAAGAAAAAGACCTACGAATTCCAAACATGAGAGGAATTATGACGGCAAGAACAAAAGTTTTAACAATTATAGAACCTGTTGGAGGCGAATCAAAAACAGCTACGGTAAAATTTGAAAAACCAGCTCCAAAATCGGCAGTAAAATTAGTTAGCGCCGATAATTTGGACGAATTAATCAGTTTATTACACAACGAAGCCAAGGTAATTTAGGAAGAAAAAAATAATTATAAATTTTAAATTATAAATGTTGAATTGGCTTATCAAAAACATTTAAAATTTAAAATTCAAAATTTAAAAAATAGAAAAATGTCAATATTAATATACGCAGAATCTGCAGAAGGAAAATTTAAAAAAGTTGCATTTGAATTGGCTTCCTACGCAAAAAAAGTGGCAGAAACTTTAGGAACTTCTGTAACAGCAATCACCATAAATACAAATGATGTTTCTGAATTATCCAATTACGGTGTGGATAAAGTGCTAAAAGTAAATAACCCAAAATTAGCTGGATTTACTGCTAAAGCATATGCTGATGCAATAAAACAAGCAGCTCATAAGGAAAATTCACAAGTAATCATTTTATCGTCAACTACAGATAGTTTGTATTTAGCACCTCTAGTTTCTATTTCTCTAGAAGCTGGATTTGCATCTAATGTTGTAGGGCTTCCCCAAAAATTATCTCCGTTTCAGGTGAAAAGAAATGGATTTTCCAATAAAGCATTTGTAACAACAGAAATTACAACACCAATTAAAGTGCTTAGTATTTCTAAAAATTCTTACGGAATATTTGAAAATAAATCTAGTTTAGCGGAAGAAGATTTTAACCCTTCAATTGAAGAAACCGACTTCGGGGTTAAAGTAGTTTCAGTTGAAAAAGCTTCTGGAAAAGTAACCATTGCTGATGCAGACATTGTTGTTTCTGCAGGTCGTGGATTAAAAGGTCCGGAAAACTGGGGAATGATTGAAGAATTGGCAACAGTTTTAGGAGCAGCAACAGCTTGTTCTAAACCTGTTTCCGACCTAGGATGGCGTCCTCACGGGGAACACGTAGGACAAACAGGAAAACCAGTAGCCGCTAATTTATACATAGCCATCGGAGTTTCTGGAGCTATTCAACACATTGCCGGAATCAATTCTTCAAAAGTAAAAGTAGTAATCAATACCGATCCTGAAGCTCCGTTTTTCAAAGTTGCAGATTATGGCGTAGTTGGAGATGCTTTTGAAATTGTACCTAAATTAATCGAAAAATTGAAATCTTTTAAAGCAAATAATTAAAATTTAGCATTCAATCAAAGAGAAGGTTGCCAGAGTTTATATAATTCAGGTAGCCTTTTTTATTTTAGATAAATTTCTTTGTAACTTTATTCAATACATTGTACTTTTGCAACTATGAGCTTAGTTAAACTTTCAATTCAGGGGATTTCATATAGTCAAACTCAAAATGGAGCTTACGCTTTAATCTTGAATGAGGTTGATGGTGATCGAAAACTACCAATTGTTATTGGAGCATTCGAAGCTCAATCTATTGCAATCGCATTAGAAAAAGAAATTAAACCCCCTCGCCCACTTACCCACGACTTGTTTAAAAATTTTGCTGAACGTTTTGATATTGTAGTAAAACAAGTCATTATCCATAAATTAGTAGACGGCGTTTTTTATTCAAGTATTATTTGTGAAAGAGACAAAATTGAAGAGATAATTGATGCTCGTACTTCTGATGCTATAGCATTAGCATTGCGTTTCAACGCGCCTATTTTCACTTATAAAAATATACTTGACAAAGCGGGAATTTATATGAAAACTAATTTAATGGATGATGAAAAAAGTCCCAAAGAAATGGATGAAAGTTTATCAAACGTAAATACCTTCGGAGTAGAAGAAAATGCGGTTACCGGGAGCACTTATTCAAAAAATAGTTTAGCTGAATTGGCTGAATTATTGGAAAATGCAGTTGAAAAAGAAGATTACAGGGAAGCAGCTAAAATTCGTGACGAAATATCAAAAAGAGAATAGTAAAATTGTTTAATCGTTAATTTGTTTAAATGTAATTTTAAAACCAATTAAACGATTATTTCGACCAACCAAATAAACCAATAATGAAACAATATTTAGACTTAGTAAAACACGTTTTAGAAAACGGAACTCAAAAAGGAGATCGAACGGGAACAGGAACAAAGAGTGTTTTTGGTTACCAAATGCGTTTTGACTTAAGTGAAGGTTTTCCAATGGTTACTACCAAAAAATTGCATCTTAAATCTATAATTTATGAATTGCTTTGGTTTTTAAAAGGAGAAACTAATATTGCATATTTAAAAGAAAATGGAGTTAAAATTTGGGATGAATGGGCAAATGAAAATGGCGATTTAGGACCCGTTTATGGTCACCAATGGCGCAATTGGAACAGTGAAGAAATAGATCAAATTTCGGAAATTATCGAGGCTCTAAAAACCAATCCAAATAGCCGTAGAATGCTAGTTTCAGCTTGGAATCCTAGTGTTTTACCAGATACCACAAAATCTTTTGCTGAAAATGTAGCAAATGGGAAAGTCGCTTTGCCTCCATGTCATGCCTTTTTCCAATTTTATGTTTCTGAAGGAAAATTATCTTGTCAATTGTATCAAAGAAGTGCCGATATTTTTTTAGGCGTGCCCTTTAATATTGCATCTTATGCCTTATTGACGATGATGATCGCTCAAGTTTGTGATTTAAACGTTGGAGAATTTATTCACACTTTTGGAGATGCACATATTTACAATAACCATTTTGAACAAGTAGAACTCCAACTTTCAAGAGACACACGTCCACTACCAAAAATGATTATCAATCCTGAAATAAAAAATATTTTCGACTTCAAATTTGAGGATTTCACCCTTGAAGGCTATGATCCCCATCCAGGAATCCGGGGAGAAGTTGCGGTTTAAAATCAAAAACTTTTGATAATAATAAATTGAAATTTCTTTCAATAATTCCTACAAAATGAAAATATTAATTGCAGCGACTTCTTTAAATAATGCTCTTGGAAAAGAAAATAAGATTATTTGGCATTTGCCGGATGATTTCAAGCGTTTCAAAGAACTTACTTCGGGACACTATATTATAATGGGTAGAAAAACCTTCGAAAGTTTCCCAAAACCATTACCAAATAGAACTCATGTAGTAATTACGAGACAAAAAAATTACAATCCCGATGGTTGTATTGTAGTTAATAGTATCGAAGAGGCCTTTGCAATTTGCCCAAAAAACGAAGATTCCTTCTTAATTGGTGGTGCAGAAATTTACGAGTTAGGACTTCCTTATGTCGATAAAATTGAGCTTACATTGATTAAAGACACCTTTGAAGCAGATGCGTTTTTACCTAAAATTGATTTTTCAAAATGGGAATTAGTTCAAGAAGAATTTCATGCAAAAGACGAGAAACACGCTCACGAATTTAGCTTTCAAACCTACCTTAAAAGATAATTAAATACTTACCTTTGCCCAAATTTATTTATAATGTCTAAGAATGTTACCCCGTATAAAGATTCAGAATTAGGGAAAAAAGAGCAAGTTGCACAAATGTTTGATACTATTTCTGGAAATTATGATGGCTTGAACCGTGTAATTTCTTTTGGTATCGACGTAAAATGGCGTAAAAAAGTACTGCAATTGGTTTCTGATAAAAATCCAAAAACTGTTTTAGATATTGCAACTGGAACTGGAGATTTAGCCATTTTGATGACTAATACAACCGCTGAAAAAATTATTGGTTTGGATATCTCTGCAGGAATGTTAGAAGTAGGAAGAAATAAAATAAAGTCAAAAAATCTTTCCGATAAAATAGAAATGATTTTAGCCGATTCTGAAAATATGCCTTTTGAAGACAATACTTTCGATGCAATTACCGTAGCTTTTGGAGTTAGAAATTTTGAAAATCTTGAAAAAGGATTGGCAGAAATACTTCGGGTTTTAAAGCCTAACGGGATATTTGTAATTTTAGAAACTTCGGTTCCTGATAAAACTCCTTTCAAACAAGGATATACTTTTTATTCAAAAAATATTCTTCCATTTATTGGGAAATTATTCTCCAAAGACGATTCTGCTTATCAATATTTATCTGAATCCGCTTCTGTTTTTCCTTATGGTGAAGTTTTAAACAATATTTTGAGAAAAATTGGGTTTATAGAAGTGAAAGCAATGCCACAAACATTTGGCGTAGCAACAATATATTCAGCTTCAAAAAAATAAATTGCATTTTGAATCATAATAATGAAAAAAATAATAATCTTATTTTTACTACTATTTTCAAGTTTTGGGTTTACCCAAACTAAGGGAATGTTCAGTTATGATCCATTGGTTAACCTTGAAAATTTTGACAAAGTCAATGTATATTGGGGTTATTTTTTAGGATTTAATTCTTATGGATTCAAAATTGATTATAAAAGTTTACAACCTGCAGACGTTCAAGTAGAAAGCACCTCGGGATTTAATGTTGGCCTTGTAGGTGATTTTAGGCTTCAGGAATATTTTAATTTGCGATTTGAGCCTGGTTTGTATTACACCCAAAGAAACCTTATGTACCCTAACTTTACCAAACAATTAGACGCTTACAGAGAAGTAAAATCAACTTATATTCACTTTCCTTTATTGCTTAAATTCTCTGCATTAAGAACAGGAAATGTTCGCCCTTACTTGGAAGCAGGGATTTCACGTACTTTAAATTTAGGTAGTAATTCTAATTCAACAGAAGACAATTTACAACAGCGATTTAGAATGAAAACATGGACTTCAAATTACGAATTGGGCTTTGGAATTGATTTGTATTTAGAATATTTTAAGTTTTCACCTTCAATAAGAGGTGTTTTCGGAATGGAAGATGAACTGATTCGAGATAACGACCCAAATAGTCCATGGACTTCCAATATAGAATCTATAAAAACTAGGGCAATTCTAATTAATTTTACTTTTCATTAAAAGAAAATTATCTTCTAAATTCACTTAAAATTATTGCAGTTGCTGAAGCTACATTTAAACTTTCTGTAAGTTGCAAATCACCAAAACGAGGAATTGTTAATCTGTTTTTGATTGTTTTTTCAATTTCTTGAGAAATTCCATTGGCTTCATTTCCCATAATTACAATTGCATTACTCGGAAGATTTTCATTATAAACATTGGTCCCATCCATAAAAGTTCCGAAAATTGGTAATGAGGAATTTTCTAGAAATGACTTTAAATTTACATAACTTACATTTACTCTTGAAATAGAACCCATTGTTGCTTGAACCACTTTTGGATTGTATAAATCTACCGTTTGTTCGGAGCAAATTACCTGAGAAATTCCAAACCAATCGCAAAGTCGTAAAATAGTTCCAAGATTTCCTGGGTCGCGAATATCATCTAAAGCTAAGATTAAACCCTTTTCAATTATTGGCATTGAAGCCGGAATTTTAAAAACTGCTAAACAATTATTTGGAGTTGCTAAAGCACTTATTTTTTTAAAATCAGATTCAGAGAGAATTGATTTTAATGATGGGATAACCTCGTCAAATATAGGTTCAGTGCAATACAAATGTTCTAATATAAAGTTGGATTTCAATAATTCCTGAATTACTTTTACACCTTCAGCAATGAATAATTGATTTGCAATTCTATTTTTTTTTAGATGCAAACTTGAGATAAACTTTAATTGGTTTTTACTAACCATAGAAATAATGTACTTTTGAATTAAAATATTTCACATCCTTTGAGAAACCAGACTACAAAAATATCATTATTTATTCTAATTGCGGTAATTATCTCTGCTTGTAATTCTCTACGAAGAGTTCCAAATGGGAAAATGCTACTTACAAAGAATGAAATAATAGTAGATGGGAAAAAAGAAAATAATGAAGATGTAACCAATCAGCTATATCAAAAACCAAATAGTTCATTATTTGGCTATCGTTTGCGTTTAAATATTTTTAATTTAGCTTCTCCTAATCCTGATTCTATTTATAAGGCAAAATTTATAAAAAATCCTAAAAAATATGCTGAGATGGCTAAATGGTTATCCAAAAAGCAGGTAGATCGTTTAGGAAATTCTTTTTATTATTCAGGAATTCATAATTTTCTTAAAAAAACAGGTCAAGCACCCGTTATTTTGGATCAAAAAAGCACAGATATTTCCATATCAAGATTGCAATCGTATTATTTTGATAAAGGTTATTTTAATCTAAAAGGGAAATTTAAAATTGACACCATTAGCAATAAAAAAGCAATTGTAAAATATAATATTTCTAAAGGAACTCCATTTATATTGGATACCATTAATGTAAATATTAAAACTCCAATTTTAGATTCACTTTACAAGGCCAATAAAGATTTGGCATTTCTTAAATCAGGAAAACAATATAATAAAATTGATTTTGATGCAGAAAGAAATAGAATTACTTCCCAATTTAGAAATAATGGAGCCTATTATTTTCAACAAAATTATATCAATTATTCTATTGATACTTTAAATTCTAACAGCAAAGCTAATATTGATTTAAATATTGAAAATCAAGCAATTAGAGTTGGTGATTCAACAAAAATAGTGCCTTTTAAATTGTATAAAATCAGTAACGTAAATATTTATGCCGACAATCTGACTTCAAAAACAAATTCAACTATTTTAGACAGTGTATCTTTTAATAATTTTAATTTATATAGTATTTCCAAATTAAAATACCGACCAAAAGCAATCACTGACGCTATTTTTATATCAAAGGGGAGTACTTTTTCAGATACAAAAACTACACTAACTTCACGATCTTTAGGTGGATTACGTGTTTTCAACTATCCATTAATTCAATATATAGTTGACCCAAAAGATGAAAATTCGTTAATCACAAATATCTATTTATCGCCAAGACCTAAATTAAGTTTTGGTTACAACTTTGACTTTACCCATTCGACAATTCAAGATATCGGAATCACTGCAAGTACTTCCGTTTCAATCCGAAATATTTTTCGAGGAGCTGAAACTTTAGAAATATCTGCCCGGGGAAATATTGGTTCGTCAAAAGAAGTGTCAAACATAAATAATAAATTTTTTAATGTTTCGGAATATGGTTTTGATGTGAAATTACATTTGCCAAGAGTATTTTTTCCCATAAAAACAGAGCGAATAATTCCCAAATCTATGTTGCCATCAACTAGTATTGCCTTGGGTTATATAAAACAAGAAAATATCGGTTTAGACAAGCAAAATTTTACGAGTTCTCTTAATTACAATTGGAATATTAGAGAAAATATTAAGGCTCGACTAGAATTATTAAACATACAATTTGTAAAAAATGTAAATACTCGTAATTATTTTAATATTTATAAATCGTCTTATTACCTTCTAAATACTTTGGCTCAAAATCCAAGTTATGCCGTAAATCCAAATTATTTTAACAGTAATCAGCAATTGATAATTGAAGATGGAACAAATGGTTTTACAAATGATGTTTTAGGACCAAACCCAACAATAATTCCATCTCCAGAAGACTATAAAACCATTCGAAGTATTGAAGAAAGAAGAAGCCGATTAACAGAAAATGATTTAATAGTTTCTACAAGCTATAATTACTCTGAAAACACCAAAAAAGATCAGAATGATAATGATTTTATGATTTTTAGAGGGAAAATAGAATCCGCAGGAAACTTATTATCACTTTTGGCAAGAGCTTCAAAACAATTAAATAATCAAGAAAGCACTACTAAATTTTTTGAAGTTGAATATTCTCAATATTTTAAAGTTGAAGGTGAATTTATAAAATTATGGGATTTACGAAGAAAGAGGATCTTGGCTATTCGCTCGTTTGCAGGAGTAGCAATTCCTTATGGAAATTCTAACAATATTCCATTTTCTAGAAGTTATTTTGCTGGAGGAACTAATGACAATAGAGCATGGCAATCCTACGGATTAGGACCCGGGGCAAGTGGTGGAATTAATGACTTTAATGAAGCAAATTTAAAATTAGCTCTAAGTGCTGAACTTCGTTTTAATATGATAGGACAATTAAATGGGGCTCTATTTATTGATGCAGGAAATATTTGGAATGTTCTTGACAATGTTGAAGATGAAAAATTCCAATTTAAAAATTTAAATTCTTTGAAGAACAGTGCTATCGGATCAGGATTTGGATTTAGATATGATTTGAATTTTTTTATTATTAGATTGGATTTAGGATTTAAAACCTATAATCCTTCTGAAGAAGGTGGAAGAAAATGGTTTAAAGATTATAATTTAGATAAATCAGTAATAAATATTGGTATTAATTATCCATTCTAATTTTATAAATTATTAATTTTGCAAAATTATAAATAATAAAACAACACATAAATGTCACACAATATCAAAGCTGGAGTTGCAACTGGCGATTCAGTTCAAGCTATTTTTAGCTATGCAAAACAAAAAGGTTTTGCACTACCCGCAATAAATGTAACCGGTTCTAGTACCATTAACGGTG
>CALPLL020000060.1 GCA_943324395.2 Rhizobium sp. Q54 | reverse complement strand
GAACGCATTGAAAAAAAACGAGAATATATATCCAGAATTGAAAATAACGGAAGCAACTTAACCCTTAAAACGTTGTATGATATTGTTGAAAAAGGATTTGGCGGTAAAGTTAAAATTGAAATTGAAATTTAGAAAATTATCATATAAAATTAATTTTAGCATCTTATAGAATCTGAAATAAATTCAGATTGACAAATTCCGATATAAATTTACCATTAAGTTTACATTAGTGATTTTATGAAATTGCAAAATGCATTAAAGAACAATAATAATAAATATGAAAAAAACGATCCTATTAATTTTGCTATTACAATTTGGTCTTTATAGTTGTAATAAAGAAAAATCTGAAAATAAAATTCCACGAGTTAAATCTTCAAAAAAATCAGAGGTAAAAAATAAACCTGAATTTTCTGAAAATGATTATGATTTGGTTTACAAATATACTAATGGCGATTCCAATCAAATACTTGGAATTAATTACATTAATACTAAATCTTTGAAATTTCATCTTGTTACAAATAAACTCCCTTGTGATACAGAATATTGGGGAATTGCAAAAAATAACTATTCAGATTTTGCTTCCGAAGTTGATGAGGATGAAAACGGAACCGCATATGGTTCTAATGAATATGTTATGAATAAAAAAGAGTATACAATTTCAATAAGAGTAGCATTAGATTCCAGCAAAGTAATTATAAAGTATATTCAAGTAAATGGAATTCATACTGACTGTCTTCCAATTGCAGATAAAATTATGAATCGTTGGAATAAAATTAAAAAATAATCGCAACTTACATTTTGTAATTTCAAATAATCGTATTTAAGTTTACTTCCACAGATTGCCTCGTTCCTCGCAATGACGTTATGATTACTACAAAACCGCGATAGGGATAGCAGCGGCATCCCACGAGATTGCAAGTAGGAACGACGAAGCAATCACGCGGATATAGCGGAGAGCCCGGCCATTCGCCCAAATGATAAAAAACGAGTTCAAATTCATAACTTTTTAAACATTGAATAACAATAAAATAATGAAAATGATTTATATTCGCAGTTCCTAAAAAAACTAAAAAATTATGAAAAAATTTATTTTATCCCTAATTATTGGGGTTCTGTTAATTCCTACGACTGTTAAGGCCGATGAAGGAATGTGGTTTTTAATGTTCATTGAGCGTCTAAATCACCGAGACATGCAAAAAATGGGGTTGCAGTTGACTGCTGAAGAAATTTACAGCATTAACCACCACAGTTTGAAAGACGCAATTGTTCAATTTAATGGAGGTTGTACTGCCGAAGTTATTTCGAAAGATGGTTTGGTGTTAACCAATCACCACTGCGGATATGACGCCATTGCTGAATTATCTACTGCCGATAAAAACTATTTAAAAGACGGTTATTGGGCTGCTAATAAAGCTTCTGAAATGAAACCTTCTAGTTTATATGTTCGTTTTTTCGTGCGTATGGACGATTGTACCAAAAGAATTTTAGCCAAAGTAAATGATAAAATGACCGAGGCTGAAAGAGAGAAAGCCGTTAATCAAGAAATTGCTGCGATTGAAAAAGAAAACAATGAAGGCGGGAAATATACTGTTTCTGTTCGTCCATTTTTTCAAGGAAATGAATACTATTATTTTGTTTACCAAGATTATAAAGACGTTCGTTTGGTAGGAACTCCACCTGAAAGTCTTGGAAAATTTGGTGGCGATACTGACAACTGGGAATGGCCACGTCACACTGCCGATTTTTCTATGTTCAGAATTTACGCTGACAAAAACGGAAACCCTGCAGATTATTCTACTTCAAATGTTCCGTTAAGTCCAAAACACTATTTACCTGTAAACTTAAACGGAGTTAAAGAAGGTGATTACGCTATGATTTTAGGATACCCTGGAAGAACAAACCGTTGGATGCCAGCTGGTGGAATTGAGCAAAACGTAAAATTTGCTTATCCTGCTTGGGTTGAAGGTGCTAAAACGGGGATGGACAACATGAAAAAATACATGGATCAAAGTGCAGCTCTTCGATTAATTTATGCTTCAAAATTTGCTTCAACTGCCAATTACTGGAAAAACCGTCAAGGGATGATTGATGCTTTAAGCAAATTTCAAACATCAAAATCAAAAGCAACTCAAGAAGCTAAATTTAATAAATGGGCTAACAAAGCAGAGAACAAAGCTAAATATGGAAATGTTGTAGCTACAATCAATGCTTATTACGCGTTGACAAATGAAAAGTCGCGTCACGATAATTACCTACAACAGTTAATGAGAACCTCATCGTTTGGAACTATAGGCCGTTCATTAGGAAGACAATTGGATGCTTATGCTAAAGCAGATGGTCCAAAACGTATTGTATTGGCCCCTAAAATTATTGAAATGGCGGATGGTTTCTTTAAAGATTCATATATCCCTGCTGAAAAAGATATTTTGACTGCTCAATTAAAATTGTATGCTACCAAATCTGTAGGATATGGAATTGCTCCAATGGTTGAAAAAATTGGAAAAGAAAACAACTACGATTATTCTAAATTTGTAAATGCAGCTTTTGAAATGAGTATTTTAACTTCATTAGATAAAGTAAAAGCATTTTTAGATTATCCAAGCGATGTTGTTTTGGCAAGCGATCCATTGTATTTACTTTCAAATGATTTGATTGCTCATATGAACAATAAATCAGACGCTGTTGCAAAAGCACAAAATGATTATGGAGCTGCATTCCGTTTATTAGTGGAAGGTTTAAGAGAGTCAAAAATTGGAACTATTAAATATCCAGATGCAAATTCAACCTTGCGTTTAACTTATGGAAAAGTTCGTTCTTTACCTGCTGATAAAAGAAACGATGCCAAAGTTAATAACTATACCACTTTAGACGGTCAGGTTAAAAAATACAAAAAAGGAGATGAAGAATTTGATCTACCAGCTCGTGTATTAGAAATGAACAAAAACAAAGATTACGGTCGTTTTGCAGATAAAGACGGATCGCTTCATGTAAATTTCTTAACTGATAATGACATTACTGGAGGAAATTCAGGATCGCCGGTTTTAAATGGTAAAGGAGAATTAATAGGGTTGGCATTTGATGGAAACATTGAAGCGATGGCTGGAGATGTTATTTTTGATCCAAAATTACAACGTACTATTAATGTAGATATTCGTTATGTATTATGGGTTATTGAAAAATACTCTGGTGCAAAACACATTGTTGATGAAATGACATTAGCAAAATAATATCCAATAATATTAAAATAAAAAGTCCTAAAACATAAAACGTTTTAGGACTTTTTTTATGATTGTAAATAGTAATTCAAATATTTAATGGAAATATTGGGAATTATTATTATTTTCGAACTCTAAAAAAAATTAAATGAAACTAAAATTACTATTCGCTTTATTAATTGTTCAATTAGGCTATTCACAACAACGAACTTGTGGAATGGAACAAAAGATGGAACGCATAATGAACGATCCGATTGCAAAACAAAACTACTTAAACCTTCAAGCTAATTTTGAAATTGAATTAGCTAAATTAGAAAACAATTCCAATAGATTAGCCAGTCCAAATGCTACAATAATAATACCCGTTGCAGTACATTTTCCAGATGCAACAACTCCCACAACCTGTTTAAGAGCATTAGCTCAAAATCAAGTTGATCTTTTGAATTTAGATTACAATGGTTTAAACTCAGATATTTCACAATGGACAAGTGCGCGAAGTTTTTATCCAAATGTAAATACAGGAAGTTTGGATGTACGATTTGTATTGGCAAACCAAAATCATCCTGCTGGAACTGGACTTGTAAATGGTGATTTAGCAGTTACTTTTGGTACTGACTTTTTGGGTGGTGCTGATGCAGACAGTACTTGGAGTGGCTACTTAAACTTAGTATGTAGAAATGCAGGTTCAGGTATTTTAGGATACTCACCGTTGGGAGGCTCACCATCCAATGGGCAGACAGTGGTAATTTCATTAAGTTCTTTTGGTAGTGGGGCAGGTTGTACAGGTTATGTTCCAAGATCTCCATATCATCTAGGAAGAACATTAACACACGAATTAGGACATTTTTTTAACTTAGATCACACTTTTGCTGGTTGTACAAATACAAGTTGTACTACTCAAGGTGACAAAGTTTGTGATACACCTCCTTCAAACGCCTCAGTCGGAGGTTGTCCAGCGGCTGGAGGAACTACAAAATGTAGTGTTAAAACACTTACTATGAATTATATGGATTATACCAATGACGCCTGTATGTATATGTTTACGGCGGGTCAAGCATCAAGAATGTTGGCTTATTACAACTCCATATCTAGTCAGTTTTTAACAAATGTATTGAGCACTAATAGTTTTTTTGTCAATAATTTCTCTATCGTTCCAAATCCAAGTAAGGGAATTTTTGACATCCAATTAAAATCGGTTTTAGATGATTATTCAATTGTAATTTATGATACTACTGGGCGAATAATCTTTGAAAAAGAATTTGTAAACAATAGCGAATTAAATCAAAGAATTTCTCTAAACGACAACATGAAAGGGATTTATTTAATATCTATAAGAAGTCAGGGAGATTGCCTTACTAAGAAAATAATTATAGATTAAGTTATATATGTCTGAAATAAAAAAGTCCTAAAACGAATTGTTTTAGGACTTTTTTATTTTGTAAATATCTGAATTACGAAATCAAAGTTCTTGAAATTACAATACGTTGAATTTCAGAAGTTCCCTCATAAATTTGAGTTATTTTAGCATCACGCATCATTCTTTCTACGTGGTATTCGGCAACATATCCATTTCCACCATGAATTTGAACTGCTTCAATTGTTGTGTCCATTGCGGTTTGAGAAGCAAATAATTTAGCCATAGCTCCAGATTGAGAAATATCTTGGCCTGCATCTTTTTCAGAAGCGGCTTTTAAAACTAACATTTCAGCAGCTGAAATTTGTGTGGCCATATCGGCTAATTTAAAAGCAATAGCTTGGTGTTTGAAAATTTCTTTACCAAAAGCTTTTCGAACTTGAGAATATTGTAAAGCCAATTCATAAGCTCCTTTTGCGATTCCTAAAGCTTGGGAAGCAATACCTATTCTTCCACCATTTAAAACTGCCATTGCAAAATTAAATCCGAAACCATCTTCCCCAATTCTATTTTCTTTAGGAACTTTTACATCAGTAAACATTAAAGAATGCGTATCAGAACCACGAATTCCCATTTTCTTTTCTTTTGGACCAATTTCAAATCCTGCCCATCCTTTTTCAACAATAAATGCATTAATTCCTTTATGCCCTTTTTCAATATCAGTTTGAGCAATTACAATATAAGTTGAAGCTGAACTTCCGTTGGTAATCCAGTTTTTTGTACCATTAAGTAAATAATGATCCCCTTTATCAATTGCAGTTGTTTTTTGAGAAGTTGCATCAGAACCTGCTTCAGGCTCCGACAAACAAAATGCACCTATAACCTCCCCTTTTGCAAGTGGAACAAGGTATTTTTGTTTTTGGTCTTCATTACAATATTTTTCAATTCCTGCACAAACCAATGAATTATTAACAGACATAATCACCGCAGCAGAAGCGTCAATTTTTGCGATTTCAGTGATCGCAAGAATATAGGAAATGCTGTCTAAACCAGAGCCTCCATATTTTGGGTCAACCATCATTCCCATGAATCCTAGTTCAGCCATCATCTTCACTTGTTCAGTTGGGAATTTTGAATGTTCATCTCTTTCAATTACACCTGGCAACAATTCCATTTTAGCAAAATCTCTAGCCGCTTGTTGAATCATTAAATGCTCTTCTGTAAGTTTAAAATCCATATTAGGGAAAAATAATTGTGATTAATATAAAAAATACAAACAAATATACTTCTAAATTATCAAATTCTCAAAATGATTTATTAATTTTAGCCGATGATTCAAGAAAAATACAACATAATTGGCGTGATGTCAGGCACGTCACTCGACGGAATTGATTTAGCACATCTTAATTTTGAAATAATTAATGGCAAATGGAATTTCCAAATCCTTGAATCTGAAACCATTGGCTACAGCCAAGAATGGATTGACCAATTGAAAATTGCAATAGGGTTTTCAGATTCAGAATTGTTAGATTTAAATAAAGAATATACTTTGTTATTAGGAAATATAATTTCTGAATTTATAGCAAAACACCATCTTGAATCCATTAATGCTGTGTGTTCTCACGGACATACCATTTTACACCAACCGAAAAATGGTTTTACATTACAAATAGGAAATTTACCAGAAATCGCATCCATTTGCAACCAAAAAGTAGTTTGCGATTTCAGAGTTCAAGATTTAGAATTAGGCGGTCAGGGGGCTCCTTTAGTACCCATTGGTGATCGACTTTTATTCCCAGAAGTAGATTATTGTTTGAATTTAGGTGGTTTTTCAAATGTCTCGTTTGAGGAAAATGGAAACAGAATTGCATTTGATATTTCTCCAGTAAACACCGTATTGAATTTTTATTCCAATAAATTAGGACTAGAATATGATGATAAAGGGGCAATTTCAAGAACCGGAAAAATAAATTCTGATCTATTAACAGAATTAAATGAATTGGATTTTTACAATTTATCTTATCCAAAATCTTTAGGATTTGAATTTGTAAAAGAAATTGTTTTGCCAATAATAGAAAACTATGAAATTGCAACAGAAGATAAATTAGCCACTTTTACCGAACATATTGCTTATCAAATTGGATTGGCTTTGCCAAATAAAAAAACCAAATTATTGATTACAGGTGGCGGTGCCTATAATGATTTTTTAATCAGTAGAATTCAATATTATATTGAGGATACTTGGATTGTAATTCCTGAAAAGAAAATAATTGAATTTAAAGAAGCGCTAATATTTGGACTCTTGGGTGTTTTGAAATTGAGAAATGAAATAAACACTTTAGGCAGCGTTACTGGAGCATCAAAAGACCATAGTTCTGGAAAAATATACAATCCAAAATAATAAAACAAAAAATTAAAGTTACCTATATTTGCAATACTAAAAAACGAAAAAAAATAATGAAAGATTTACTTAATAAATTTGAAAATAAAGAACCTGAAATTATTTTTAATTGGAAAGATCAAGAAACAGAAGCTGAAGGTTGGACAGTGATCAATTCATTGCGAGGTGGCGCTGCAGGAGGTGGTACAAGAATGAGAAAAGGGTTGGATATGAACGAAGTTTTATCGTTAGCCAAAACTATGGAAGTAAAATTTTCAGTCTCAGGACCTGCTATTGGAGGTGCAAAATCTGGAATTAATTTTGATCCAAATGACCCAAGAAAAAAGGGGGTTTTACAACGTTGGTACAAAGCAGTTTCACCCTTATTGAAAAGTTATTATGGAACTGGTGGCGATTTAAACGTAGATGAAATTCACGAAGTGATCCCGATGACAGAAGAATGCGGCGTTTGGCATCCTCAAGAAGGCGTTTTTAATGGACATTTTAAACCAAGTGAAGCAGATAAAATCAATAGAATTGGGCAGTTAAGACAAGGCGTTGTGAAGGTGATTGAAAACCCTATTTTTTCACCTGACGTAACTCGTAAATATACAGTTGCCGATATGATTACTGGGTATGGCGTTGCAGAAGCAGTTCGTCATTTTTACGCCATTTATGGAGGTGATGTAAAAGGTAAAAAGGCAATTGTTCAAGGATTTGGAAATGTAGGTTCTGCCGCAGCTTTTTACTTAGCAGAAATGGGTGCAAAAGTAATAGGAATTATTGATCGAGACGGCGGTATTATTAATGAAAACGGATTTACATTTGAAGAAATTAGAACCTTATTTTTAAATAAAGAGGGTAATAAATTGGTTGCTGATAATACAATTCCTTTTGAAGAAATAAACCAAAAAATATGGACAATTGGTGCTGAAATTTTTACTCCATGTGCCGCATCGAGATTAGTGACCCAACAACAAATTGACAATATGATCTCCTCAGGATTAGAAGTGATTTCATGTGGTGCCAATGTTCCTTTTGCAGATAAAGAAATTTTCTTTGGATCTATTATGGAGCATGTTGATCAAAAAATTAGCTTGATTCCCGACTTTATTTCAAATTGTGGAATGGCACGCGTTTTTGCTTATTTCATGGAGAAAAAAGTTCAAATGACTGATGAATCAATTTTTAATGATACTTCAAATACAATTAAAAATGCTATTGCAAAAGCCCATTCGTTAAACAGTTCTAAAACTAATATTAGCGCCACAGCATTTGAAATTGCATTGAAACAATTGGTGTAATTTAGTGAAATGATAGAAACAATTTTTTGATTTCTTTTTCGTTTTAATTATTGTATTATCTTTATATCTCAATTTTCATTAAATGAAACTATTTAAATCCGAACAAGAAAAAAAATCAATAATCATTACCACTTCAAGTTTTGTTTTGCTTTTTCTATTGTTTTTCTTTTTAAAATTTAGCGACAGCTTGCCACTTCCAGAAATGGAAGGTGGAGGTGGCGGTGGAGAAATCGCGGTAAATTTTGGAGATAGCGATTTAGGATCGGGAGAAAATTTTGATTCTAAAGAGATCGTAACTGCAGCTCCAGAAGAAGTCGTTGAAACTCCTACTGAGGAAAAAGAAATAGTGGTTTCTGAAAATGAAGAAGCACCTGCAATTGCCGAAATTAAAAAACCAGATACTAAAATCGAAAAGAAAGAAGAAGATAAACCAGTTGTAAAACCATCACCTAAACCCTCAAAGTCTACTTCTGATGCGTTGTCCAATTTATTAAACGGGTCAAATAAAGAAGGAGACGGAAACGATAAAACGGCGGGAAATAAAGGAAAATCAAATGGAGATTCCAACTCAAAAGGATACAATGGCGGTGGTGGAAGCGGAACAGGATCTGGCGGCGGAAATGGATCAGGAGAAGGATTAGGAACTGGGAGCGGTTATGGAAGTGGAAGTGGATCGGGCAAAGGATCCGGAAGTGGCAACTACCAATTAGGAAATAGAAAAGCACTTAATAAACCTCAACCAAAGTATACTTGTAATGAAGAAGGAGTTGTAGTAGTTCAAATTTCAGTAGACAAATCAGGAGCTGTGACCAATGCAAATCCAGGTGTTCGAGGCACCACAAATTCTGCAAAATGCATTTTAGAACAAGCAAAAATTGCAGCAATGAATACTAAATGGCAAGCCGATGGGACTGCTGCCGAAACCCAAGTAGGTAAAATAATTTACAATTTTAAACTTACTCAATAATCTCTTCTAAACGTTAATCCTAATAACTTTCTAGATTTAATGAACTATCAGGAAACTTTAAATTGGATGTTCAACCAACTTCCTATGTACCAGCAACAAGGTGCATCCGCCTATAAGGAAGATTTAACGAATAGCATTTTATTGTCTGATTATTTAGGAAATCCTGAAAAAGATTTAAAATTTATTCACGTTGCCGGAACCAATGGAAAAGG
>CALPLL020000059.1 GCA_943324395.2 Rhizobium sp. Q54 | reverse complement strand
TATGGAAGTTCGAATGCCGTTTCGTTTGAATTCTTGAACCATTTCGGTTAAAAAATCGTGGTGTTTTATTGTATTCCAACCCGCATTTGAAGTAATTGCATCGGTTGCATCGGGAACTAAGGTAACCTGCGTAGGCTTTACATCTAAAACTAAATTTACAAATTGCGGCTCTGGATTTCCTTCAATATTATATTCGGTGTAAACAATATTTTTCAGATCTCGGGCGTCTTGATACCGAATATGACGCTCGTCTGGCCTAGGATGAATGGTGATTCCTTGTGCTCCAAATTTTTGAATATCGGTAGCAACTTTAATCAAATCGGGTGCATTTCCACCACGAGCATTTCTTAAAGTAGCAATTTTGTTAATATTTACGCTTAATTTTGTCATTGACTATTTGCTTATTAATTCTTGACAAAAATACAAAGTAAAACACGTTGATTTATGCTAAATTTTGATTATTTTGCAGTCGAATAAACACCAATACAATATGTTAGAAATTAACGATTATATAAACAACGATTTTAAAGCAATTGACAGCTCCGATTCTATTGAGTCGGTTGTGAATTTCTTTCAAGAGGCCCGCTTTTCTCATTTTCCAGTGGTTGAAGAAGGCGTTTATATAGGTTGTATTTCATCTGAAGAAGTTGAAAATCTTGATTTTAGTAAAAAAATATCCGATTACCGATATGCTTTAAAAGGTTTTTTTGCTCGAACAACGATGTTTTGGATTGATGTTTTGGAGGTTTTTTCAAGAAATAATACAACCGTTATTCCTGTATTAAACGATGAAAATAATTATGTAGGTTATTATGAAATTTCTGAAGTAATTGGGAATTTCTATGAAACACCATTTGTAAAAGATTTTGGAGGAGTTATAATCGTGGAAAAATCCATTTTAGATTTTACGATGAGTCAAGTGGTTCAAATAGTAGAAAGTAATGAAGGTAAAATATTAGGTTTGTATGTTTCAAATACAACCCCCGATAAAGTTCAGGTGACTATTAAAATTGTTTTGGGTGGAATGAATGAAATTCTGCAAACTTTTAGAAGATACGAATACGATATTGTATCCGAACACAAAGAGGACATTTTTTTGGACAATTTGAAGGACCGATCGGCCTATTTAGATAAATATTTAAGCATTTAAAACTAGTTTTCTGTTAATTATCATAAAATGAAAGTAGCAATTTACGGACAATATTATTTAAACAGTACGGAACCCATTATCCGAGATATATTTGTTTTTTTCAATGAGAATAAAGTCGAAATGGTTATTGAAGAAGCATTTTTGAAACTTTTATATGAAAAAGAAATTGTAAAAAAGGAATATAAAACTTTTCAATCTCATAAAGAATTAGATGCTAGTTTTGATATTATGATTAGTATTGGTGGTGATGGAACTATCTTAAGAGCTGCTACTTTGGTTCGGGATTCCGGGATACCCATTTTAGGAATCAACGCAGGAAGGCTAGGCTTTTTAGCAATGGTTCAAAAAGATGAAATCGCAGAATTTTTACAATTAATTATTGAAAAAAAATACACCATTTCAGAAAGAACATTAATTAGTTTATCTGGAAATCCAGAAATTCAAGAAATATCAGATATTAATTTTGCAATGAATGAAATATCAGTAAGTCGAAAAGACACCACTTCGATGATTACTATTGAAACCTATTTGAATGATGAATTTTTGAATTCGTATTGGGCAGATGGTTTAATTATTTCAACTCCTACAGGCTCTACTGGATATTCTTTAAGTTGCGGCGGACCTATTTTAACGCCTAACGTATCTAGTTTAGTAATTACCCCTATTGCACCTCATAATTTAAATGCCCGTCCATTAGTAATTCCTGACGATACTGTTATTCGACTAAAAGTAACTGGCCGTGAAGAACAATATTTGGTTTCTTTGGATTCAAGAATTGCTTCGGTAAAAAACGAATCAGTTTTAACAATAAAGAAAACCCCTTTTAAGATAAAAATGGTTGAAATTCAGGAAGAGACCTTTTTAAAAACACTTCGCAACAAACTACTTTGGGGAGAAGATAAAAGAAATTAACCACTATTTTTAAGTTCGGTATACTACAACCGATCAATTTTCGTTTTTTAAATATTATTATTTGAAATAATACGATTTATTTGAATAATCATGCTTAGAAATTCCAATTCTTAGGCTATTTAGAACCTATAATTGTTATATTTGCAAGCTATTTTAAAAAAAGAATGAATAGAGTTAATATCTTATTTTTTTTAATATTAGGTTTTACAACTGTAAATGCTCAAATTCATGAAATAGGAGTATTTCTTGGAGGTAGCAATTATATTGGTGATGTTGGGCCAACAACCTATATAGCGCCAAATGAATTTGCTTATGGTTTATTATATAAATGGAATAAAAGCCCAAGACATTCTTGGAGATTTTCTTATAATCAGGCTAAAATTACCTCTTCCGATTTAAAATCAAATTCGCCGGGAAGAACTCAAAGAGGATATAATTTTGAAAATGATTTAAAAGAAGTATCTTTAGGGCTTGAATTTAATTTTTTTGATTTTAATTTACATGATTTTGAGACTAAAATAACACCTTATATATACAGTGGCGTTAGTTATTTTGCCTATTACGAGTTGTTCTATATCTCTGGAGGTCAAAGGGAGGACTATCGAAACGGCGCTTTAGCAATTCCAATGGTATTAGGAGTCAAATCAAATGTATTTAAAAATATAATTTTAGGCGTGGAAGTTGGTGCAAGATATACAATGACAGACAACTTAGACGGGAGCAACCCAAAAAATAAAATTTTATCTCCTTTAAAATTTGGAGATTTAAATAGTAATGATTGGTATGTTTTTTCAGGTATTACTTTAACGTATACTTTTGGAAATGAGCCATGTTATTGTGTACATAAATGAGTTTAGAAAATACAATCAATAAAGATAATCTTCCCAAACACTTAGCCATAATTATGGATGGTAACGGTCGTTGGGCAAAGCAAAAAGGTTTGTTGCGAGCTTTTGGTCATGAAAATGGAACAAAATCAGTGCGAACAGTTGTAGAAACTTCTGCTAAACTTGGGATTGAAAACTTAACATTATTTGCTTTTTCAACTGAAAATTGGAACAGACCTAAAATGGAAGTAGAATTGTTGATGTCACTATTAATTAATTCATTGAAAAATGAATTAAAAACACTTCAAGAAAACAACATAAGACTGAATTCAATAGGGAATTTAGATTTATTACCGAAATCTGCTCAAAAAAAATTACAAGAAGTGATTGAAACCACTAAAAATAATTCAAGAATGGTTTTAACATTAGCATTGAGTTACGGATCAAGGGAAGAACTCATAAATGCTGTTAAAAATATAAGCAATAAAGTTAAAAATAATATAATTTCAATAGACAAAATTGATGAATCAATAATAAATCAGCATCTTTACACACGTGATTTACCAGAAGTAGATTTATTAATTAGAACAAGTGGTGAACACCGTATAAGTAATTTTTTATTATGGCAAATCGCCTATTCAGAATTATATTTTACTGACGTGCTATGGCCAGACTTTAAGGAAGATGATTTATATCAAGCAATTATTAGCTATCAAAAAAGAGAACGTAGGTTTGGAAAAACAAGTGAACAAATTAAATAAAGTATTAGTGTTAAATAAAAGCATAAAATTATTACTTACGATATTATTTTTCGGAAGTATTACTCAGATAACAGCCCAAGAACGAATCCCTTTTGATCAAGGAAAAAAATACATACTGGCCGATGTAGAAGTAACGGGAAAAATTAGTTTTAATAAACAAACCGTTGTTACATTTGCTGGGCTTGAAAAAGGTCAAAATATTACAGTGCCAGGAGAAGAAATTAGTAACGCTATAAAGAAATTGGGGAAACTTGGATTATTTAGCGAAATAGATTTTTTTGTAACCCAAATTAAAGCGGATAGTATATTTCTTGAGTTGAATATTAATGAACTTCCCAAATTAACTAAAGTAAAATTTACTGGCGTTAAAAAAAATAAAATAGAGGACTTAATTAAAGAAAATGGATTAACTCCAGGAAAAGTAGTAAATGAAAACCTTATAACTACCACAAAAAATTATATTGAAAACAAATATAAAAAAGAAGGATATTACAATGCAAAGGTCAATATTAATGTAGTTAATGACACAACTGAAAATAACAGAGTAAAACTTTTAGTAGGTATTGATAAAGGCAATAAAATTAAAATTAGCAAAATTACTTTTAATGGAAATTCAAAATTTTCAGACAAAAAACTTAGAAGTGAAATGTCTGATACCAAACAAATTAATCCTATTCGAATTTTTAAAGCTTCAAAATTTATTAAAGATAAATACAAGGCCGATTTAACTAAAATAATTGATAAATATAAAGAGAAAGGTTTCCGTGATGCAAGAATAGTTTCTGATAGCGTTCTTTTTGATAAAGAAAAAAACAAACTTTCAATAAACATCAATGTAGAAGAAGGAAATAAATATTACTTTGGAAATATTAAATTTTTAGGAAACACCGTATATTCTGATCAAGGATTAAGAAGCATTTTAGGAATAAAAAAAGGAGATGTATATAATGGTGTTTTACTTGAAAAACGAATAGCAGACAAATCAAAACCAGACGGAGAAGACATAACAAATTTATACCAAAATAATGGTTACTTATTTTCAAATATCAATGCTGTAGAAGTTAAAACTGCCAATGATACTATTGATTTTGAAATTAGAGTAGTAGAAGGTCCAATCGCCTATTTTAATAAAATAACTGTTGTTGGAAATGATAAAACTCATGATGAAATAATTTATCGAGAACTTCGAACAAAACCAGGAGAAAAATATAGTAAAGACGACTTGGTTAGAACAATTAGAGAAATTGGTCAGTTAGGATTTTTTGATCCAGAAGCCATCGACCCAAAATTTAAAAACGTAGATTCATCAGCTGGAACAGTTGATATAGAATTTAATTTAGTTGAAAAAGGGTCTAGCCAAATTGAACTTCAAGGAGGTTATGGCGGAGGAGGTTTTATTGGAACATTAGGATTATCATTTAATAATTTTTCTTTGAGAAATGTCTTCAACAAAGATGCTTACAAACCTTTACCAATGGGAGATGGTCAAAAAGTGTCTTTGAGATTACAAGGAAGCACCTTTTTCCAAACTTACAGTATGTCCTTCTCTGAACCCTGGTTTGGAGGTAAAAAACCAGTTCAACTTAGCACTTCACTATCTTACAGTAAGCAATTCTTAAATGATTATACTACAGGATCAGTGGATAAAAGTAAAAGTTTTAATATTTTATCTGCATCAATTGGTTTAGCAAAAAGGTTGACCGTGCCGGATGATTCGTTCGTGCTTTCAAACTCTATAAGTTTTCAATATTATGATTTGAATAACTATAATACTGGTTTGTTTACCTTTGGAAATGGTGCCTGTAGAAATTTTGCCTACACAATAGGATTGAGTAGAAATAATAAAGGAGTTAATCCGATTTTCCCAACCTATGGATCTGAATTTAGTTTATCGGCAAAATTGACTCCTCCATTTTCTATGTTTAGCAAAATAGATTATGCTAATTTGAGCACTCAAGCAGAATATAAATTAACAAATTCAGGTTCAGGATATTTTGATTTAAACAACCAATGGGTTGCACCAGGTGATTATATCGCAACACAAGTTGTAAATGGTGCAGGTTACCTAGTTAAAGCAAACGGTTATGCTAATGCAGACACAGATCAAGGTAAAGTAGATCAGAAAAAATTTGATTGGCTAGAATACTATAAAATTAAATTTAAAGCGGATTGGTTCACTAAAATTTATGGAAAATTAGTACTAAGATCTCTTGGCGAATTTGGGTTCCTTGGATCCTATAATCAAGATCGAGGTATGATTCCATTTGAAAGATTTTTTGTTGGAGGTGATGGATTAGCAAATTTTGCTCTAGATGGTCGAGAAATTATTGGATTAAGGGGTTATCCTAATCAATCATTGACACCTTCTGATAGCAGAGGTTCGCAAAATGGTGCAACGGTATACAATAAATTTTCATTAGAATTAAGATATCCACTAACCTTAAAACAATCGGCTTCGATATATGCACTAACATTTGCTGAAGGTGGATCTGCCTATGATTCATTTAAAAATTACAATCCGTTTATACTTCAACGTTCTGCAGGATTTGGGTTAAGAGTATTCATGCCAGCATTTGGTTTATTAGGTATTGATTTTGGATATGGATTTGATGCTTTACCAATTCAAGGTTTAACAAAACCAAATGGTTGGGAAACTCACTTTATTATAGGTCAACAATTTTAATTTAAGTAATAATTTTCTAATAAAATTAAGTTATGAGAAAGCAATTTTTACTATTTTTGGCAATTCTATTTACAAGTTTAACCTTTAGCCAAGCTAAAGGAGTGAAAATTGGTTATATAGATATGGAATATATTTTACAAAACGTTCCTAGCTATACTGAAGCAAAAAACCAATTGGAACTGAAAGCTCAAAAATGGAAACAAGAAATTGAGCTAAAAAATAATGAAATAACAAAACTTAAAGAGGCTTTAAAAACGGAACAAGTTTTACTAACAAAAGAACTTATTTCTGAAAAACAAGAAGAAATTAGTTTTCAGGAAAAAGAACTTTTAGATTATAATCAAAAAAGATTTGGTCCAAATGGAGATTTATTATTGCAAAAAGCGGTATTAGTTAAACCTATTCAAGATCAAATTTTTACAATAGTTCAAGACCTTGCTGATTCTAAAAAATACGATTTTATTTTTGACAAATCATCCGATTTAACAATGTTGTTTGCATCTAAAAGATATGATATTAGCGATCAAGTTTTAAGAACTTTAACAAGAGCGGAACAAAGGGAGCAATTAACAAAAAAACAGCTTAAATTACAGCAAGAAAAAGATGCAAAGGAGGATTTTATAAAAGAAAATCCCGATATGGTTGAAAGACAGAGAATTCTTGATGAGAAAAAAACAGCTAGAGAAAAATTAGCAGCTGAGAAAAAAGCGGCAATTGAGGAAAAGAAAAGAATTGCTGCCGAAAATAAGAAAAAAGCATTAGAAGAAAAAAAAGCAGTAAATTCAAGTCCTAAAAAATCAAATTTAACTGATTCTATTGCTGCTAAAAAAGCTAATGATAAATTAGTAGCCGAAGCAACGAGAAAAGCAGCAGCTGAAGCGAAAGCGAAAGCATTAGAAGATAGAAAAAAAGAGCTAGAAGATAGAAAGAAAAAAATTCTAGAAGATAGAGAAGCCGCTAAAAAGGCTAAAGAAGACAAATTAAAAGAAAAACCAATAAATTAATAATTAATACTTAAAATGATGAAACAATTAAAATGCTTACTAATAGCTACAATCTTTTTTCTTGGGTTTAACCAAGTTAATGCACAATCGAAAACTGCTCACGTAGAAGTAAATGAAATTATGTCCAAAATGCCAGCAATTTTGGAAGCTCAAAAACAATTAGAAAAATTAGGAGTTGAATACCAAGCCGTATACAAAACTATGGGCGAAGAATACCAAACAAAAATTAAAAAATACGAAGGAGAAGTAGCAACTGTATCTGAAAAAATGAATATTGAGCGTCAAAAAGAAGTTCAAGATATGGAAAAAAGAATCCAAGAATATGGTCAAACCGCTCAAAAAGAATTACAATCTAAAGAAGCTGAATTGATGAAACCTATTCAAGAAAAAATTAAAGCAGCTATTCAAAAAGTAGGAAAAGCTAAAGGATTTCAATATATTTTGAATTCTGAAAGTTTATTATTAGCTGACGGTCCAAACTTAACTGCTGATGTTAAGAAAGAATTAGGATTCTAATTTACAAAATAAAATATTTTAAAACTGCTCATTATATGAGCAGTTTTTTTTTACATTTGTTTCTATGATTAATACTAATCCCATCGGTTTGTTTGACTCAGGAATTGGAGGTACTTCCATTTGGAAAGCCATCAATCAATTAATGCCAAATGAAAATACCATTTACCTCGCCGATAGCAAAAATGCACCCTATGGAGTAAAATCTAAAGAGGAAATAATTGCGCTAAGTAAAAAAAATACCGAATTATTATTAGAAAATAATTGCAAAATAATTGTAGTGGCTTGTAACACCGCAACTACAAATGCAATTAAGGAACTACGAGCGACTTACGATGTTCCATTTATTGGAATCGAACCTGCTATTAAACCTGCAGCAACACATTCTAAAACTCAAACTATTGGTATTTTAGCAACTAAAGGAACGCTCAGTAGCGAACTTTTTAATCAAACAGTTTCTTTATATCAGGAAACAAATATTATTGAACAAATTGGTTATGGATTAGTAGAATTAATAGAAAATGGTGAAATAAATTCCACTAAAATGGAGGAGCTTTTAGTTTCCTATTTGAAACCTATGATTGAAAAAAATATTGATTACTTAGTATTAGGTTGTAGTCATTATCCTTATTTAATTCCAAAAATCAAGGAGATTTTACCTAAATCAATTCAAATAATAGATTCTGGGGAAGCAGTAGCTAAACAAACGCTTGCTGTTTTGCAAAACCAAACAGGAATTAGTGATTTGAAAAAAGGAAAATGTGAGTTTTATTCCAATATCAATCCGAAAGTGCTTGACGATATTTTAGAAAATAAATATAGTGTTACAAAAAGAGACTTTTAATTCTCCTCTTTAAACCAACTAGAATACATAATATAATTATTGGATATTCTTTCAATTTCCCCAGCAAAATCCGATTGGTCAATATCTTTGACTTTTTTAGCTGGAACTCCAGCCCAAATAGTTCCCGATGGAACAACGGTGTTTTGAGTAATAACAGCACCAGCAGCAACAATAGAATTACTTTCGACAATACAATTATCCATCACAATTGCACCCATTCCAATTAGTACATTATCATGAATTGTACAACCATGAACAATAGCATTATGTCCTATTGAAACGTTATTTCCTATTATTGTTGGATGCTTCTGGTAAGTGCAATGAACTACTGCCCCATCTTGAATATTCACTTTATTACCAATTTTAATAAAATTGACATCACCACGTATAACAGCATTGAACCATACACTACAGGAGTTTCCAAAAGAAACATCACCAACAATAGTAGCATTTTCGGCAACATAACAATCCTCAGGAATAGAAGGTGATTTTCCGTTTACAGCTTTTATCAACATAGTTTAAAAAAATAGTCCCGATAAAACCGGGACTGAATATTTGGTTAAATAATTAATTAATTGCAGGACAATTACAGTGGTATCTTTCCGGTTCACAGAATAAATTTAAACCGATTGTAATTTGATGAAACCCACGGCTATCGTATTTTATATCCCCTAATATTTGAGAATAAGTATACGCAAACATGAAATTCTTATAATTTAAACCTAAAATAGGAGAAATATATTGTAATTTTTGTTCGGCTATACTTTTAATAAAATATTGCGTTCCATCAAGGCTTCTTCGATAAGAAAGTCCACCCCATATTTTTCCATCTTCAAAGTTTTTATATGCTTTCAAGTTGAAATCAATAGAGCTTTCTTTGGTTTTCTCAATAGATTGAAACATAATTGACGGTTCCCATAGAATTACTTCAGCATCTCCAAACGTGTACCCTGCGCTTAAAATGAATTTTCTAAGGTTATTACTTTCATAAGCAGTATAAATATTACGTCTTGTTTCAACAGCGTTTTTTACTGTTAAGTGAGCAAAAAATTCTAAATAATTATAGGATGCTCCAATATCAAAATTTACATAAGACTCTTTTTGTACGACAGTTCCATCAACAATTGGGTCATAATTCCCTGAGTTTCTAAATTGTGTTTCATCCAATTGACTTTGAATAAAAACTCCACTTATACCAAAGGACAATTGATTCAAATCTATTTCATCTCTAGAAAAAAT
>CALPLL020000058.1 GCA_943324395.2 Rhizobium sp. Q54 | reverse complement strand
TCTTAAAAAAAGAAGTTCTCCCTTTTCGTTTCTTGAATCTCTATTGGCAGATTCATTAAATCCATTTTCGGAATTGTATTTAATAAACGGCCCTGATAAATCTTTTCTAACAAAATAAGCATTTACTCCAGCACTACTTGTTCCTATGAAATCATATCCTTTTTTTTCTGCCAAATCACAAAAAGCACCAAGTGATGCGCCAAAATAGAGGTCTGAATAATGCTCTTTACTTCTAACAAAGTCCGATTTATATGGAACCGAAACTTTTCTTGAGCTTCCAAAAGCAGAATTATATTCACAAACTACGATTCTAGGATTGATGCAATTAATACTGTCCCATATCCAATAATCGTTTCCGTCAATATCTAAACTCAATAATCCAATGTCTTGATTTTTAGTATAATCACTGATTAAAGTATTGATATTCTCTTTCGTTATAAAACTATTAACGGCAACTAAATCATACTTCCAATATATTAAATCCTTTTTAATGAAGTTGATGTTTTTTTTACATCCATCAATTACCAGTCCAGACCAGTTGTTGTTAAAAAGCAAAAATCTAGTGTTGGATTCCGTGTAGGTTTCAACCCCAAATTCCACGAATGTTTTATTAGGAATTTCAATCTTATTAATAATGTACTGAATGATTCCGTCTTCTCCTCTTTGCGAAAAGACTTGAAATTCTACTTCGTCTAGTGATTTTACAAACTGTTTTTGATTGTTGTAGTTTGACAAAATTTTAGCATTTAACAATAATGCTTTTTGAACATCATAATTTGCTTTTTGGTAGAACCTTTTATAAAGTAATTTGATCTTACTAATCATTTTATATTTTATAATCAATTATTATTGCTTAGAATACGAAGGGCTAAAATAAGGTTTTAATATTAATAAATAAATAAATATTAAACTTAGTTCGGTGATAATGAGAAGAAAAAAAGCTTCTTTTAATCCAAAAAAGGTCATAATGATAGAAAGTCCAACAACATTAAAAAGAGCAGAAATAATTGTTAGTTTAATGTAGGGTTTGTTTTTATTCAAACTAAACAAGAGCTGCTCCAATGGAAGTGTAATTCCGATTAGAAATGGAATTAGCAATGCAATATTTAAATAATTTACAAACTCTGGGATCATTTTTTTTTCAACTTTAAAAAAATGTAAAACTAAATCAGAAAACAGGTAAACTAATGACAATAAAAATAAGAGAAGAATTGTGTTGAAAGCATTGAATTTTTTCCATATTTGAATTCCATTTTTTAAGCTTTTATCAATTTCAAAACAAACATATCCGTATGAAAATTTAAAAAACATTTGTAAATACGTTCTAAATAAATTAATTATTTGTTCAATAACTTTGAATTGTCCTGCAACATAATTTCCTGCGAAAAAGCCAATAATAATTACAGAAGAATAATTTCTTATCGAAAAAAACAATTGAGAAACACAAAATAAAAAGTCGTTCTTCAATAAATTTATAACTAAAATTAGAGAGCTTGATTTAAAAGAAAATTTATACTTTTTAACAATCCATAAAAACCCCATTAAATTAGCCAAAATTCCACCAATACCTATCCATAAATTGGCATAAATATAATCTTCTTTAGTGGTTATAAAGAAAATAACTCCAATTACATTAATGGCTTTTGAAAAAATATTAATTATTGTTATCCCAAGAAAATTTTCAACTCCTTGCAAAAACCAAGTTGGGTTAATTGCCTGAGCAATTATTATGGTGAGACTAAAATAAAAAACAATCAGATTTTTATTGAAATAAGGTATAAAAAAGGTTAGCAGAAAAGTTAGTAAAATAACCAGTGAAAGCAATATAATTTTGGATATATAAGTTGTGGTAAATATACCTTGAAGTACATTGTGCTCCTCTCTATTTATTGAAACCTCTTTAACGCCTATTATATAGGAACTATAATCTACTACAACAATTAAAATATAGGCAAAGGCCTGTCCCATTGCAATAACCCCAAGGTTTTCCAAGCCACAAGTATATATCAGATAGGGAGTAATTAGCAATGGCGTTAATATATTAACAACCTGCCCTATTCCATAAACTGTTAAATTAGATAGTTTTTCTTTGGTAAAAAAACTCATAGTGATTATTAAAATTATCTACCCCCTGTAATGATTTCGTAAATAAACGTAAAATTCTTTTTGAAAAATTGACCCATTAAATAAATTAATCCTAAAGTCAATATCGGCGCAACAAAGTAAACCAATAAATATTGGCTTTCACTAATTCCTAATGCAAAGAATAGTCCTTTCTTGAAAAATGTAAGCAACGGTTCGTGAAAAATATAGATAAAAAAAGTAATACCATACCAAGAACTATTTGTTTGTTTATTATTACTCAAATAATCATAGCCGTTCCAAACCGCTATTAATCCTGTAAGAATTGACATTTTTTGTAGAAATATTACAAGAATACTCGATGCGTTGAAATATAAAAACCCTGTTTTGGCCAAAAGAAATACAGCCCAAATGAAAAGAAAATACACTGTTCTTTGTTTGCCTATATTCGTTGTTGTAGATTTCGAATAAAGCGCTATGTAGCTTCCGGTAAGAAAAAAAAGTAATGCTTCTAATGCATTATTATAACTTTCAAAATCACACAGCCAAAGCAATAAAACCGGTATCAAAAGTCCCCATTTAAGATTTTTTAACAGCACATACCAAACTTTAGAAAATAATACTATCACAAATAAGTCTCTTATAAACCATAGTTGATAGGGTATTGGGGTAATAAAAATTGTTTTAATTAAAGTTAGCAGATCATAATCTATTACTCGCTGTTTGGTAAAAAAAGATTGAGTTGCAGGTATGCTTTGCAGTATCAAATAAAAAATAATTCCAAGGAGAGAACATATAATATATGGCACAAAAAGCGACTTGATTCTCTTGAGTATTTTGGAAGAATAATTAGGCGCATTTTGATCAAATTTAATGAAGAATAAATATCCTGAAATAATAAAAAATAACGGTACTGCTACACGTGTTAAACCATTAGAGATAAGGTTTTGAATAAACCAGTTGTATGATTTAGGGAAAGTAAGAATAATGCCTTGTTGCTTTGTATCTAAGTTATAAGCATGTAGAAAAACTACTAATAAAATGGCCCAAAAAGAAATTGCCCTAATTTTATAACTTAAAAATTTATCCATTTTAAATTTCTTATAAATAAACGACTTATTCTAAATAAAAAAACACCTGTTTAATAACCAGGTGTTTTTTATTATTGTCAGTTTATACTATCTAACAATCTTTTTTATTTCATTCCCAAGTGGATTAGCGTTTGGATAGAAAGATGGAGACTGTCTTACACCGTCTTTAATTACTGCAGATACGGTTGCTGTAGTTTTATCAAAAATTGTTTTAGTTATGTCTGGATCAAAATAAATAAAGAATTGATTTCCAGGTATTTTAAATTCATTCTTAAAATAATTCATTTGAAAAGAATTAATAACTATTGGCTCTTGGTCTTTATTCATGCCAAAATCAAGTCTTAATTGAGTTGGAATAACATCTTGCGGCAAGCTAAAAACAACATCTTGTTGCGATGCGTTCCCTTTAACTACCATCCATAAAGGCGGAGATTTAGTAAAATCAGTTGAACCGTCTTCTGTGTAATATAGGCTAAATGTGTCATCTTTTTTCACAGTCACATTCAATGTTACTTTAAAAGCATTGTCAACTACTTCTGGCTGCACAACTTCTAATGAATCTACCGATTTTTCATTTTTACAACTACTGAAGATTCCTACTAATACTATTGCTAGAATAAAAAATTTTGTTCTCATTTCTTTGTTTTTTTTACAAAAATAAATATTTTTTTGTTAAGTGTTAAAATTAATTCGTTTTTATTTCTTTGAGAAATCGCCTCTAGAAAAATATTTTTCTACGAAACAAGATACTAATATAAAAAAATAGCGGCTTCCCATTTCTTTGATTTTCAATTTTGAAACCCCATATTTTCTATTCGTCCATGAATTGGGCACGATTGCATAGGAATAGCCTCTGATTATTGCTTTTAAAGGCAGCTCGATAGTTAAATTAAAGTGCGGTGATAAAATCGGTTTCACGCCGTCAATTACTTCTCTTTTGTATAATTTAAAAGCATTTGTGGTGTCGTTGTATTTTATTCTCATAACTATTCTAATAATAAAATTGGCAATTCTATTAATCACCTTTTTAATAAAAGGATAATCAATTACTTTACCCCCTTTTATAAAACGGCTCCCAAAAACACAATCGTGATTGCCTTCTACCATGGTCGTATAATACCTTATTAAATCATAGGGAGAATCAGATAAATCTGCCATCATTACGGCTACACAATCGCCAGAATATCTTTCTAAACCATAACGAACTGCGTACCCAAATCCATTAGGCCCTAAATTGGTTTCGTATTTTACTGCTGGGTATTTAGTAGCCAATTCTTCCAAAACCCTAATTGTATTGTCAATTGAATTGTCATTCACAATAAAAATTTCGTGCTCAATAGCTACTTTTGAAAATGCTTCTTCAATTTGATCTATCGTTTCCGCTATAGATTCCTCTTCGTTGTAGGCGGGAATTACAATACTTAGTTTCATTTATTCCCGTCTTTTTAAAGTGTTCTCATATATTTGAGTCAAAATATCATTGATATTGTATTTCCAAGTCCATTCTGGATAATGCGCTTTAAATTTAGAAACATCACTAATCCACCATATATGATCGCCAATACGATTGTCTTGTGAATATTCGTAATTCATTGGTTTTCCGGTTATGGTTTCACACATTTCAATAGCTTCTGCCATTGAACAGTTCGAATGTCTTCCGCCGCCTGCATTATATACTTCTCCTTGACGTGGATTTTGATAAAAATGCCAAAACATGTTTACCAAATCCCATGAGTGAATATTGTCGCGAACTTGTTTTCCTTGGTAGCCAAAAACAGTGTATTTATCGCCTGTAATGGCACATTTCATAAGATAGGATAAAAACCCGTGGAGTTTGGTCCCTGAATGATTAGGTCCTGTTAAACAACCTCCTCTAAAAACACCTGTATTCATTCCGAAATATTTTCCATATTCTTGTACCAATACATCAGCGGCCACTTTTGAAGCTCCAAATAAAGAGTGTTTGGTTTGGTCGATACTCATTTTTTCATCGATTCCATTTTCGAAATAGGGATGACTTTCGTCAATTTCCCATCTTTTTTCCTTTTCTATTAAGGGTAAATAATTTGGTGTATCGCCGTAAACTTTATTAGTCGACGTAAAAATAAATGTGGCTTTTGGACAGTGCAATCTTGTTGCTTCCAACAAATTTAATGTCCCGTTTGCATTTACAGTAAAATCTGTAATTGGTTCGTTTGCTGCCCAATCATGACTTGGTTGAGCTGCGGTGTGAATCACTAATTTTATATCGGCGCCGTATTTTGAGAATATTTTTTCTAATTCTTGGATGTTTCGAATATCGGCGTGGTGGTGTTCGAAATTCGGAATTGTTTCTGTTAACTTTTTTGTATTCCATTCTGTCGAAGCATCTACTCCAAAAAAAACTTGGCGCATATTGTTGTCTATTCCAATAATTTTATCAAATTTTTGGGCGAAGAAAGTAACCGATTCGCTCCCAATTAAACCTGATGAACCTGTGATGATACAAATATTCATTTTATTGCTTTATTTTATATTCTGTGATTCTGATCTTGTTTTTAAACAACATGGGTTTCAAAGGTTTAAAGTTAAAATATTTAATCTCTTGATTGTCATTTTTTGAATCAAAAAAAGTTTTGAAATTATTAGTGTCATTTATAAATATATCGGAATACAAACCTGTTTCTAATAATAATTTGGAAGTCCTATAATCCATTAGGTTGCCGTTTTTTAATTTTATTTCAAGTCTTATTTCTGGGGCATATTGGTAAACCGAAACAATTTTTCCTAAAAGAGAATTATAAATTCCTATTTCATAATAAACATCTTTTTTAGGTACCAAAGGTGAATTTAGTAGCATTGCATATTCTTTTGTTTTTTCAAATGTAATCGGTTTAAAATCTTTTTTCTTTTGGAACAATATGATTTTTCTTCCGTCAAAATCAAAAAGCTCGGCTACTTGATAGTTTTTACAAAGTGCTAAATTTACTTTTGATTCGTCAAAAAGTGGATACCTTCCGTCAATTGAAACAAAATCGTAAATTACAAATTCTGGTGCTTTAGTAGAATTATAATGGTTAAAATCCAATTGCTCTAAATAGGGAGTATATACGGTATAGGATTGCAATACAGGTCTTGGCAAATAATTCAATTTGTTTTCCAACAATAAATGAATGTTCCACGGATAAATATCTACTGTTTTATAACCTATTTTTTCTAATACTGTTGCGGGTAGCTGTGAATCATTTTTATTTAGAAACATTCCCGAGGTTGGGGTAAATATTTTAAAACCATTAATAAAGTCTGATTTTGGAAACTTGGCTTTGATTTCTATTTGGTTGTCTTGCTTAATAAATAAAAAGTAAAATGGAATTAACAAGATAAAAAGGAAAGCGATCTTTGTATAAATACTTTTAAAATTAAGGTGTAAATCCAAATTACTGACTATAATTAATGGTATAAATCTGAAAAAATCATTGATGTGACCTATGTCTCCTCTCACGAATGCCTGTTTATAAAGAACAAAAACGGTGGTTCCAAACAAAAATAAAACGGTTGCCATTTTAATCCAATCTTTCTTTTTCTTTGAATAAATATTTAAAATAAGTATCGCTGTTAAAAAGACTGAGATAAGAACTACTAATAAATAACTGCCTTTAATTTGATTTTCTAAAAACATTACATCATTGTATCCAGAAATCAGTTCAAAACCGGATTTTATATAAGGCAACAATGCAACATTTAATATTATGGCGCCTATTGCTATTAATATAATTGGTAAAATCGCATAGAAGATTAAAAGAGGTTTTTTTCCATTATTGGTTAGGAGATTACATGCTATTCCGGAAATAAATAGTGGAAATGCAATTAAACCGGTATTGAACTTTATGAAAAAAAGCAACGTTATAATTGAAATTTGGAAAAGATAATAGATCGGTTTTGGATTATCTAAACTCATTCGTATCCAAAACACCAAGATTGCCATTAAAATTAACACACTCCCAGCACCTATATAAAGAGGAAATATAATACACACAGAAGCAATTGCAAGTATCGTTATCCATTTATTCTGGCTTTTTTTAATTGAAAGTAAAAAAAGCATAAAATAATTAACAAACATAAATAAATCGAAAAACAAGAAGGACAATCTGTTTTCGCCCCAACCAATTCGAGTGCAAAAATGTGCTAAAGGACCATAAGTAAACGCGACATCTGTTCCCCAAGTTAAGTTTTTAAGCTTAACATAATTTAATGCAATACCCCATGAAGGATCTAATGACATCCATAAATCTTTAGATAGTGGCAACGGCATTACGTAAGCTTCAAAATAATTTGGAAACAACATAAATGCTCCCAAAAAAGCAACGAAAAAACTCAAAACATTGATTTTATTCTTAAAAATGTTTTTAATGATGTCCATGTTTATTTTAAAATTGATTCCAATTGTTTCTCATTATTTTTAATCCAAAGATAAATATCTGTGAAAACTTGTTCCAAATTTCTAGTTGGTTTCCACCCAATTTCTTTTTCTATCAAAGCATTATCGGTTACATACATCCTTAAATCAGCTGGTCTAGTTTCTATTTCAGAGCCAATTGTGATTTTATTTCCGGTGATTTTTTCACAAATTGCTGTCATTTCTAATAGAGAGGCGCTATTTTCTAATCCGCCACCAACATTATAAATTTTACCTTCAAATTTTTCTATTTGGTGAATTTGTAAGTCTATTAAATCTACTAAATCATCCACATGAAGTAGGTCACGAACCTGTTTTCCAGTGCCTCCATAACCGATGTATTTTAGGGATTGTTTCCAGAAATGTTTTGCCATCCAAAGCGTAACTACACCTTGATCGGTTTTGCCCATTTGACGAGGCCCTGCAATAACGCCAAACCTTGTAATTGCAGCTTTCAATCCATAAAAGGCAGCATATTCTTGAATAAACATTTCAGAAGAAAGTTTGGTTGTTCCGTAAAATGAACGCGCTCCGTTAAGGCTTAATTTTTCAGAAACACCATTTTTTGAAATGCCTAATTCAGTTTGATTTTCATCAAAAGAAAAGCGAGTTGGTTCCTCTATAAAATTGGCTTTTTCTATGATTTCAATTGGATAAACTCGGCTAGTAGAAAGGAAAATTAGTTTTGCTTTATTTTTCAAACAAGCATTAAAACAGTTTATCGATCCATAAAGATTGTTGTTGATAACATAGGTCGGGTCAGAATCTAGCCCTGCAGTTACTGATGGTTCTGCTGAAGCCTCAATTAAAACATCAAAATTTCCTAGTGCTGAAAGATCTTCGTTATTACGAATATCGCCATGAAAAAACGGAATTCCCTTTTTTTGAAAATCTGTTAAGTTTAATTCTGAGCCTCTTCTTTTAAGGTTGTCAAAAGCAACAATTTCATAGGACGGATAGTTTTCTTTTAGTTGCAAACAAAGTGTTGAACCTACAAATCCTGCTCCTCCAGTTATTACTATTTTCATGATTTATTAAATTTTAAACTCTCTTCCCAGTTCAAAACCTCAATGCCAAAAACACTTTTAATTTTACTTTTATCCAAAACGCTGTAAGCTGGTCTAACCGCTGGTGTTGGGTATGAGGTTGTAGGGATAGGTTGTAAATTTATAGAAATTTTATTCACTCTGAATATTTCCGCAGCAAAATCATACCATGAGCATTGTCCTTCGTTACTGAAATGGTAAATCCCGAAGTTGTCGGTTGTTGATTGTTGGTTATCAGTTAAAATAATTTGAACCAGCGCTTCTGCTAAATCAACTGCGTTTGTAGGAGTGCCTATTTGATCATCAACTACAGAAATTACATCTCTTTCAGACGATAATCTCAACATAGTTTTCATAAAATTATTTCCAAATTGAGAATAAACCCAAGAAGTTCTAACGATAAAATAATTTGGAAATACTTCCTGAATTGCTTTTTCTCCGTCTAATTTTGTTTGTCCGTACACTCCTTTTGGGTTGGGCAAATCGGTTTCTGTATATTGACTATTATTAGATCCATCAAAAACAAAATCGGTAGATATGTGAATTAATTTTGTGTCAAATTGTTTACAGGTTGCTGCGATATTTTTTGCTCCAACAACATTAATCAAATTTGCTTTTTCGGGCTCTGATTCCGCTTTATCGACGGCGGTATAAGCAGCTGTATTAATACAGTAATTGGGCTTTGTTTTGTAAAAGACTTCTTTACAATTCATTTCGTTTGTAATATCAAGTGTTTTTGAATCACAAAAAACAAATTTTATTGCTGGATAATTCGGCGCAATAAATTGCAGGCTTTGTCCTAATTGTCCGCTAGCACCTGTAACTAGAACTACCATATTTTTTTGGCGTTTTCAAGGTTGGGTAAAATCAAATCTTTATCGGAAATAATAAGCTCTTCTTTTGGGAATTTCCAATCAATATTTAAAGACGGGTCGTTATAAATTAAACCTCCTTCACTTTCTTTATTATAAAAATTGTCGCATTTATAAAAAAAGGTGGCGGTGTCGCTAAGTACTAAAAAACCGTGCGCAAAACCCCTTGGAATAAAAAATTGTTTTTGATTTTCTGCGGAAAGCAGAATAGAAAAGTGTTCTCCATATGTTTTCGAATTAGGTCTAACATCTACAGCAACATCTAAAACTTCACCTTGTAAAACTCTAACTAATTTGGCTTGAGCATGTTCTCCCGTTTGATAATGTAAGCCTCGTAAAACCCCTTTTGAAGAAAAAGATTGGTTATCTTGAACAAATTGAACTTGATTTCCAATTCCGTTTTGAAAGGTCTTTTCATTATAACTTTCTAAAAAATAACCTCTTTCATCATTGAATATTTTAGGCTCAATAACAAAGCATCC
>CALPLL020000057.1 GCA_943324395.2 Rhizobium sp. Q54 | reverse complement strand
GGCTGAACCATTCCAAAAGGCAATGAAGGCCCAGGAAATGTATGTCCAGTCCCATCAGTTCCGATGAAAGTGTTTACAAATTTTGAATTACTTTGTGCAATAATTGGATTAAATCCAATGATAGAAAGTACAATAATTATAATTTTCTTTATTGCCATAATGAATCCATTTGTTCCAAACTTTTATTTTTGGTTTCTGGTACTTTTCTCCAAACAAATAGTAAAGATAGAAGACATATTATTGAAAACAAATAAAAAGGAAATGCCCCATTAAAATGTGTTTTTAACCATTGATTTTCGACCAAACTTGGAAAAACTTGAGTCACTACAAAATTGGCAACCCATTGAATAAATACGCTAATTGCCAACGCCAAACTTCTAATTTTATTTGGAAAAATTTCTGATAATAATACCCACACAATTGGTCCCCAAGAAATACTAAATGAAGCCATAAATAGTAGTAAGAAGGGTAATACCCAATTACCGATGGCCTCAAAATAAATAAATGAGCCAACTGCAGCTAAGGCAATTGTCATTCCGATTGAACCAATATAAAGTAAGGGTTTTCTTCCCATTTTATCTACAAAACGAATTGCCAATAAAGTGAAAATTAAGTTTACAACTCCAAGAATACTTGTTTCTAATAAGGAAACATCTGTTGAACTTCCTAAGCTTTTAAATATCTCAGGTGCATAATAAAGAATGGCATTGATTCCTGTTAGTTGTTGTAAAACCGAAAGTCCAATTCCAACGAAAAGTGCTTTTTTAAACATCGGATTAACCAAATTTTTCCATTGGTTTACTTCTTTAACATTGATTGAATTTTCAATTTCTTCTTGAACTTGAAGTACTTCTTCAGGAGAATTTATTTTGTCTAATACACCAACCGCTTCTGCCGTTTTTCCTTTTTGAAATAACCATCTTGGGCTTTCAGGAATTAGAAATATAAATATTAAAAAGAGTATTGAAGGGATAATTTCTGATCCAAACATCCAACGCCAACCAATATTCAAATTCCATGCAGAATCTCCTTGAAGTGCAATAAAATAGTTTACAAAATAGACTACCACAATTCCAATTACAATTGCTAATTGGTAGTTTCCTACTAAAGCGCCACGTCTTTTTGGAGGTGCAATTTCAGCTATATACATTGGGACAACCATAGATGCAATTCCAACACCAATTCCACCAATAATTCGAAATACTACAAACATTGAAAAGGAAATGGGTAGGGCAGTTCCAACTGAATTTAGAATAAATAAAAGAGCTGTAATCAACATAGTGACTTTTCTTCCAAATCGATTACTAAAATAATCAGAGATAAATGCACCAATAATACAACCAACTAATGCGCTTGATATTGCCCAGCCAGTTTCTACAGGTGTTAAATGAAAATACTCAGTTAAATTGCCAATCGCACCCGAAATTACGGCTGTATCATAACCAAATAATAAACCTCCAAGTGCAGCACTTAAAGCGATAAATAATATGTAATTCTTTTTCTTATTTTCCATTATTAAAGATTTTGTTGTAAATATTTTTTCATCTGTAGGTTGGTTTCCCATTGATTTGAAAGTGGTTTTTTAGTAAATGGTTCTTCGGGCATATATGGAAAAGGGCCAAATTCAGGGGTTATTGTAATTTGATTACAATTTCTTTTTGTATGATATTCAATAATTTCTTTCCACCAATTTAAATAGTTTTCAAGATAAGATTGCCATTCTGGTGCAAATGGATTGTTTACTTGTGGGCTTTGTTCAAATCCAATTCTGGCGTGTAAGTGTTTTATTTTAGGATAAATTTTTGTCAATAATTCTTTTTGATCGTCCAAATTACTTTCTGATACTACACAGAAATGAGAAAAATCGGCTACTAAACTTAATCTTGGAAATAATTCTAAATACTGATGTAGTGTTTTCAAATGGAATGAAAATCTTCCCCGATGAATTTCATGAACTATGGGAACCTCGTATTTCTTGGATATATTCTCAGTGATTTCGATGATCTTACAATTATCACTAAAATCATAATAATCTTTTCCGGTATGAGAATTAATAAAATCAGGTTTTAATTTTGCTAAAAATTCTAGTCTTTCGGACATTCGATTACTATATTCGATTACCGACTCTGTTTTATTTGACAGAACTTGTTGGGCAATGAAAATGAAATTAGCATTAATTGTAGCTCTAATATTTTTTATTTCAGCTGTGAATTCATCAATAAAATCAGAGTTATCAGGAAAATTAATTTCTACCCCATCATAACCATTCGAAATTACATTTGAAAGAAATTCTTTTGCCGATTGATTTTCGCAACCCCAAAAAGTACCTATATATTTGATATTCATATTATTTAGAATATAAAACAGGATTAATAGGAGAGTTAATTATTTCTCCAATTTTAGCACCCGGACACCAAGTATTCCAATCGTGAATTTGGTTTTTATTATCCGGATTTTTCAAAAGCATGTCTTTGTCCATGTATATAATAGTCATCACTTTTCTCATTTCGTTAGTTACATTTGCACCAGCACGATGAAAAACCCAACCTGAGTGAAAACTTATTTCACCTAGATCAAACGCTTCAATTACATGTTTGAAATCAGTTACACGCAATTTCTTTTGAATAACTTCTTCACTTTCATCACCAATTTCTAATTCTCGACCTTCCACAATAGTGTGACTTCCTGCACTGAATTCTAGTGGCCCCATTTCCAAAGGTGTTTCTTGAAGGGGCAACCAAGCGGTAATAGTTTTTTCTGTTTCTAATGGCCAATAATATTGATCGGCATGCCAAGGAGTGATTCCTCCGCCACCTTCTTTAAATAAAGCTTGGTCGTGATACAATCGAACGCCATTTACTTCCATTAAATCAGATGCAATTTTTGCTATTCGTTTACTGAAAATTAATTCTTTAATAATTGGGTTTTCTGTCCATAAATTGAATAATTGTAAAAATGCTTTTCCATAAGTAGTTCGATCTTCCAATGCAGTTTGCTCTTGGTTCATTTCTTTAACTTGTTTTGAAATTGCTGCATTAAAAAACTGAACCGTTTCTGGATTTAAAACTTCTTTTAATTTTATAAATCTATTTTTTTGATAGAAGTCAATTTGTTCTTGGCTTAATGAATAGGCTTCATTTAGAAAATCTGATATTGATTTAGAAAGTGTTTGCATTGTTATTTATTTTTATAGAATAGTAATTTCAGTTTCAAAATTATCGATTTGGATGAAAAACAATTAATATTAATTTGTTTAATTATAACACTATAATGAATTTATTTATTTACTTTTCAATTTTAAAAGTTAATTTGTTATTATGAAAGCCATATTAGAAGACATAAAAACCAACCAAGGAACATCCAGTTTTCATGCTTTTCGTTACCAAGTTCCGTATTTTCAGTTCAAATGGCATTATCACCCGGAATTTGAATTAACCTATATTGTCAAAGGAAATGGTTATCGAATAGTAGGTAATTCCTACGAATCATTCAGCGATGGTGATTTGGTGTTATTAGGAAGTAATTTACCACATACTTGGTCTGGAAAAGCGGATGGAGATGTTAATTCAGATGCTATTGTAATTCAGTTTTCCAGTGAATTTATTTCGCCATTTTTAGAATTCAATGAAAGTTTATTAATAAAGAAGATGCTAGAAAACTCATTTAGGGGAATTAATTTCGAGTATGATGAACAGTTAATTTCAAAAATTATTGAGTTAAATGAAACTAATGGCGTAGATCGAATTTTGAAGTTGATTACAATTTTAGATATTTTATCAAAAAAACAGTTTAAATTAATTGCTCCAAATACTTTTCACAACGTTGTTTCAAAGAAAAGTGAAGTACGGATTAATAAAGTTTGTTTATTTATTCAAAATAATTTTCAGAATAAAATCTACTTGAAGGAGGTTGCCGAATTAATTTATTTAACTGAAAGCAACTTCTGTAAATTTTTTAAAAAGGCAACTGGAAAAACCTATTCAGATTATCTAAATGAAATTCGTATAAACGAAGCTTGTCGATTGTTAATTCAATCCGATAAAACAGTTAGTCAAATTTCTTTTGAATGTGGTTTTGAGACTTTAAGTTACTTTAACAGAGTATTTTTGAAAAAAAAAGAAATTACACCATCTGTCTACAGAACATATAATATTGTTTAAATTAACTATTATAAATTATTCATTAACAATATTTTAGAATATTAAAAAAATTGAAATAGTTGTTTAAAAAATAACTTTTAAAAAATTATATTTAAATAAAATTATTATCCTATTAATTGAGCATACAAATCTTCTTTTTCATTGAGGTATCGGTATTCAAAACCATGTGAAGTCATATTTGATTTTATAGCATGAATATCTTCTTTATTTTTTAATTCCAATCCCACTAAAACGGAACCAACCTCTCGACTATTTTTTTTAGCAAATTGAAAATAGGTAATATCATCATTTTCACCCAAAATAGTATTTACAAATTCTTTTAAAGCCCCAGGTCGCTGAGGAAACTGTATCATAAAATAATGTTTTAATCCTTCATAAAACAACGAACGTTCTTTTATTTCTTCCGTTCTTTCTATATCGTTGTTACTTCCGCTGACAATACAAACTACATTTTTTCCTCTAATTTTCTCCTTATAAAAATCCAATGCCGCAATAGTTAGAGCGCCTGCAGGTTCTACCACCATTGCTTCTTCATTGTACAATCGTAAAATTGTTGTACATACTTTTCCTTCGGGAACTAGGATAATGTCGTCCAAATTTTCTTTGCAAATAGAAAAAGTGATCTCACCAACCTGTTTAACTGCAGCTCCATCTACAAATTTATCGATACTTTCTAGAACTGTATTTTTATTATTAGCTATTGAAGTTTTCATAGAGGGTGCCCCTTCTGGCTCTACACCAATAATTTTAGTATTGTGATTTAATTGCTTAAAAACTGTTGATAGTCCAGCCGCTAGGCCACCACCACCAATAGGGACAAATAGATAATCAATTGGTTTTTTTGCCGATTCTAATATCTCTAAACCAACTGTTCCTTGTCCAGCAATAACTTTTAAATCATCAAAAGGATGAATAAAAATTGATTTATCTTTTTCACAAGCAGCAATTGCAGTTGAAAATGCATCATCAAAAGTATCTCCCGTTAAAATAATTTCAACATACTTTTTTCCAAATTGTTGTACCTGCTTAATTTTTTGATTCGGAGTCGTTTTCGGCATATAAATTACTCCCTTTATTTGCAATAAATTACAGGAATAGGCAACTCCTTGTGCATGATTTCCCGCACTCGCACAAACAATTCCTTGAGTTCGTTCCGCTTCTGTAAGGGAACTGATTTTATTATAGGCACCTCTAATTTTATAAGAACGAACCACTTGTAAATCTTCTCTTTTTAATAGAATAGTTGCATTAAATTCTTCAGATAAATTTATATTTTCCAATAATGGAGTCTTTTGAACAACTAACTCCAATTGCTTTTCTGCTTCTAGTATTTCTTTAAATAAATTCATTTATATATCCTTGTTCGGATTAATATTCAATTTAAGCAACAACTTTTTTCATTGCAGTCATCGCTTCTCTAAGTTCTGCTCCGCAAATTTCAATAGAATGATTTCTGATGGCGGCATTAATTTTAACTAATTCAAAATTGTCTACTGGTTTAAAGTTTTCATTGTAGTTTTTACCTATTAAATTCACATCTACTTTATCCATAAAATCAGCTAATAGAGGTTTGCATGCATGATCAAATAGATAACATCCATATTCAGCAGTATCTGAAATTACTCGATTCATTTCAAATAGTTTTTTTCTTGCTATAGTATTTGCTATAAGAGGTGCTTCGTGGAGAGATTCATAATAGGCAGATTCATTTTTAATCCCAGCGGAAATCATCGTTTCATAAGCCAATTCTACACCCGATTTTACAAAAGCAACTAATAAAGTAGCATGATCAAAATATTCTTGTTCACTAATTTCATGACTTCCAGCGGTTGTTTTTTCAAATGCTGTTTCGCCGGTTGCTGCTCTCCAAGTTAATAAATTTTTATCTCCATTAGCCCAATCTTGCATCATAGTTTTAGAAAATTCCCCTGATAAAATATCATCAATATGTTTATTAAACAAAGGTTTCATGAGGTGTTTTAATTCATCGGCTAATTTATAGGCTTCAATTTTTGCTGGATTTGAAAGTCGATCCATCATGTTGGTAATTCCTCCAATTTTCAGGGCTTCGGTAATTACTTCCCATCCATATTGCACCAATTTTGAGGCATAACCAGGTTCTATTCCTTTATCAATCATTTTATTAAAACTCAAGATTGAACCCGTTTGTAATAAGCCACATAAAATTGTTTGCTCGCCCATTAAATCCGATTTTACTTCTGCCACAAACGACGAAAGTAGTACACCAGCATGATGTCCTCCAGTTCCCACGCAATAGGCCTTAGCCAACTCAAGTCCTTGTCCATTTGGATCATTTTCTGAATGTACTGCAATAAGGGTTGGAACACCAAAACCTCTTAAATATTCTGCTCTTACTTCCGATGCAGGCGATTTTGGTGCAACCATAATAACTGTAATGTCTTTTCTTATTTGCATGCCTTCTTCAACAATATTGAACCCATGAGAATAAGACAAACAAGATCCGATTTTCATTAACGGAATTATTTTATTGATCACTCCTGTATGTTGCTTATCTGGTGATAAATTTGAAACCAAGTCAGCTCCAGGAACCATTTCCTCGAATGTTCCAACTTCAAATCCGTTTTCAACGGCATTTTTATAGGAATCTCTTTTGTCAACAATTGCACTTTCTCTCAAGGCATATGCTACATTTAATCCGCTATCTCTAAGGTTTTGACCTTGCGCTAAACCTTGTGCACCACATCCAATAATAACAATTTTTTTACCAATAAGAGATTTTACTCCATTTGCAAAAGCACTTTTTTGCATAAAATCACATTTTCCTAACTCTTGAACTTTTAATCTATGAGGAAGTGCATTAAAATAATTTTCCATTTCTATTTCTAATTTTAGTTGATGTCTTTATTACAGTCGATTTTTTTTCTTTTTTGTAGCTATTCTCGCTATTTTTTTTAAACTTTTTTAAAGGCTTTTCATTTCTATCAGTAGGGTAGAAGGCTGATTTTGATTTTGAGGTCACATTTCAAAAATCATGCTTTTTAGATTTAAGAACTCATTATTAATAGGCAATTTTGTTGGATCATTTTTTTCCATGTCCAAAACTTGTTGGTGAATTCCATCACTTGATTTTATGATTGCTATTCTAGAACTTTTTACAAATTCTATTAGCCCATATTGATCTAATTCTTTAAGCAAATTATTAATTTCGTTGTCTTGTCCAGTGACTTCAAATACGGTATAATCATTTCTAATTACAACTGCATTTGCCCCATATTCTCTAAGCAATCGCTCAACCTTAACTTCTTTCATTATTACATCGGTAGCTAACTTATATAAAGCAATTTGTTGCCAAATAATCTCTTCATTTGTGTTGTAAAAAACTTTAAATACATCTACAATTTTTTCTAATTGACGTACTAAATTTTTAACCACCACTTCCGTTTCTTTAACAACTATAGTAAAACGATAAATATTTTCAATCTCACTAGGAGAGGTGTTTAAACTCTCTAAACTAATTTTTCTTCTAGAAAACAAAATAGCTATTTTATTAATTAAACCTACTTGGTTTTCCGTGTAAATGGTCAATGTGAATTCTTGTTTCATATTAAATTTCTTCTTTGGTTAAAACTATTTCAGCTACTCCTTTTCCTTGAGGTACCATTGGGAAAACGTTGTCTTCTTGAGCTACTGCTACTTCTAGCACAAAGGAACTACTGTGATCTAACATTTGTTTTAAACTAGATCTTAATTCTTCTCTTTTGGAGATTTGTTTACCATCAATTCCGTAACCTTTGGCAACTTGAACAAAATCTGGACTTTGAATATCTGTAAAGGAATATCTTTTTTCATGAAATAGTTCTTGCCATTGTCGCACCATTCCGAGGAAACGATTGTTTAAAATCAATATTTTTACATTGGGATTATATTGCATAATTGTTCCAAACTCTTGAATATTCATTTGTGCACCTCCATCACCCATGATTGCTACAACTTGTTTTTCAGGTGCTCCAAATTTAGCTCCAATTGCAGCTGGAAGTGCATACCCCATAGTTCCAAGACCACCGCTAGTTATGTTACTTCTAGAGTTATTTTGTTTAGCATATCTGCAAGCTACCATTTGGTGTTGACCTACATCGGTAACAATTACAGCATCTCCATTGGTTAATTCATTCAGCACTTGTAAAACTTCTCCCATTGTAAGTTCCCCTTCTGAAGGGTGAAGCTCCTTGTTGATTAAAGTATTGAATTCTTTATCTTTTCTAATTTCAAATTCATTAAACCATTCTGGATGCTTTTTTTCTTCAATTAATGCTGTTAATAAAGGAATTGTTTGTTTGCAATTTCCCCAAACAGGAACTGTTACAGGTACATTTTTATCAATCTCAGAAGGATCAATATCTAGATGAATTATTTTCGCTTGCTTGGCATATTTATCTAATCTTCCTGTAACTCTGTCGTCAAATCGCATTCCAATTGCAATGAGAACATCACATTCGTTAGTTAAAAAATTTGGAGCATAATTTCCATGCATCCCAAGCATTCCAACCCCTAGCGGATGGTCAGTAGGAATAGCACTCATTCCCAAAATTGTCCACGCTGTTGGGAATCCCCCTTTTTCTATAAATTCAATAAATTCTTTTTCAGCGTTTCCGAGCAATACACCTTGTCCAAAAATCACAAATGGTTTCTTTGCTTGATTAATTAAAGATGCTGCTTTTTCAATATACTCGTTTCTTATGATAGGTTCTGCTCTATAACTTCGCACATGAATACAAGGTCTATATCCTTTATAATCAAAAATTTGCAATTGAGCATTTTTTGTAATATCAATCAATACAGGTCCAGGCCGACCAGTTTTAGCAATAAAAAAGGCCTTTGCCAATATTTCCGGAATTTCGGTAGCGTCTGTAATTTGATAATTCCATTTAGTTATAGGTGTTGTGATATTGATAATATCAGTTTCTTGAAAAGCATCTGTCCCTAAAAGGTGTGCGAAAACTTGACCAGTAATACAAACTAATGGCGTGCTATCAATCATTGCATCTGCCAAACCAGTAACTAAATTCGTTGCTCCAGGGCCACTTGTTGCAAATACAACACCAGTTTCCCCACTAACTCTTGCATATCCTTGAGCTGCATGGATAGCTCCTTGTTCGTGACGAACTAATATATGATTTAGATTGTTTTGATAATCGTACAAAGCATCATATATTGGCATAATTGCTCCGCCAGGATATCCAAAAATAGTAGCTACTTTTTCTGAAAGTAAAGCATCTATAACCGCTAAACTCCCACTAGTTTTCACTCCCGAATTTTCTTTGACTTCGTTTTTCAAATTTTCAATTGTTTCCATATCTATTTCTATTTGGATTGTTAGTTTTCATCAGTTACACAACCTTCAGAGGCATCTTTAACAAGTTTAGCATATTTAAAAAGCACTCCATTACTCACATTTAGTTTTGGAGTTATGAATTTACTTCTTCTTTTTTCTAGTTCTTCATTTGTAACAGCAAGATGAATAGTATTGTTAGTAGCATCAATTTCAATAGAATCGCCATCATTTACTAAAGCAATTGTTCCTCCATCAAACGCTTCGGGTGTAATATGACCAACTACAAATCCGTGGGTACCTCCGCTAAATCTTCCATCGGTTATTAAAGCGACACTTTTACCAAGTCCAGCTCCTATAATTGCCGAAGTTGGTTTTAACATTTCGGGCATTCCAGGACCGCCTTTAGGACCTACATAGCGAATAACCACAACATCTCCAGCAGCAATTTTTTTATCTTCAATCCCTTTAATAAGTTGTTTTTCTCCATCAAAAACTTTGGCAGGACCTGTAAATTTTTCACCTTCTTTCCCTGATATTTTTGCAACCGAGCCTTTTTC
>CALPLL020000056.1 GCA_943324395.2 Rhizobium sp. Q54 | reverse complement strand
TTCGCATTGACAACAGATAAACTAAAAAAGACAGAGGATTTTAGAGTCAACCTTCTAAAAGCTATAAAATACGGTTTTGACAAAACTAAAGCTCTGGAAGCACTAACGACCATTCCAGCTTCAATAATGGGGAAAAGCAATGAGATTGGAAGTTTGAATAAAGGAAGTTTTGCAAATTTCGTTATTACATCGGGAGCTATTTTTGATGAAAAAACAGTATTATATGAAAACTGGGTTCAGGGAAATAAATTTGTAGTCAACGACATGACAACAATTGATATTCGTGGAAATTATGATTTAACTATTGATACCAATACCTACAAATGGAAAATTGATGGTGAAATTGCGACTCCTAAATCTGAAATTACAGATGTTAATTCTAAAAAGATAAATTCCAAAATCACTATTGCAGCAAATTGGATCACGGCTTCAATGAAATCAAATGATAGTATTAACGACCGTTTTTCAAGGTTAAGTGGCTATATTGAAAATGCTCAAAAATTATCTGGAAAAGCAATTTTAGCAAACGGTAAAGAGGTTAAATGGGCTGCAATTAAAACTGCCCCTTTCCTTATTGTAAAAGATAGTTCTAAAGCTGACAAACCAAATTTAGTATTACCTGTAACCTTTCCAAATATTGCCTATGGAAATAATAAAAAGCCATCACAGCAAACGATATTATTTAAAAACGCTACTGTTTGGACAAATGAAAAAGAGGGAATATTAGTAGATACAGATGTATTGGTTAAAGATGGCAAAATTGCTGCAATTGGTAAAAATATTGAAGATAGTAATGCTGTTAAAATTGATGCTAAAGGAAAACATTTAACAAGTGGAATTATCGATGAACATTCTCATATCGCTATTTCAAAAGGTGTTAATGAAGGTGGTCATAATTCAAGTGCCGAAGTAACGATTCAAGATGTAGTTAATTCTGAAGATATTAATATCTATAGAGATTTAGCAGGTGGAGTGACTACATCACAATTACTGCATGGTTCTGCAAATCCAATTGGGGGTTGTTCGGCTATTGTTAAATGGAAATGGGGATTATCTGCCGATGAAATGTTGTATAAAAACCAACCTAAATTTATAAAATTTGCACTTGGTGAAAATGTAAAACAATCTAATATGAGTAGAAGTTCAAATCGTTTCCCTCAGTCTAGAATGGGAGTAGAACAAGTTTTTACTGATTATTTTCAACGCGCAAAAGAATATGATTTAACTTGGAAAGCCTACAATTCAAATCCGAAAAAAGAGAAGTCAAATGCTCCAAGAGTAGATTTAGAATTACAAAATATTGCAGAAATTATTAATAAGGAACGATTTATTACTTGCCATTCCTATGTTCAATCGGAGATTTTAATGATGATGAATGTTGCTGAAAAGTTTAATTTCAGAGTCAATACTTTTACACATATTTTGGAAGGTTATAAAGTAGCCGATAGAATGAAAGAGCATGGAGTAGGAGCTTCTACTTTCTCAGATTGGTGGGCCTATAAGTTTGAAGTAAACGATGCAATTCCATACAATGGTGCAATTATGCACAATCAAGGTTTGGTTGTGGCTTTCAATTCAGATGATGCAGAAATGTCTCGAAGACTAAATCAAGAGGCCGGTAAAGCAGTAAAATATGGTAATGTTCCAGAAGTGGAAGCGTGGAAGTTTGTTACATTAAATCCTGCAAAATTATTGCATATAGACGATAAAGTTGGAAGTATAAAAGTGGGGAAAGATGCCGACGTAGTTTTATGGAGTGCCAATCCGTTATCAATTTATGCTAAAGCAGAAAAAACATTAATTGAAGGAGTCGTTTATTACGATATTGCAAAAGACGAACATAAAAGAACGGAGAATACCAACGAAAGAAACATTTTAATTGGGCAGTTAATGCTTGAAAAAAATAAAGGTTCAAATACCCAAGAGCCAAAGAAAAAAGAGAGAAGAGAAGACCATTGTGATACTTTAGAAGAATAAAAATGAAAAAGATATATATAATATTAGTAGCGTTTTTTGGATTTATTTCAAATACAAATGGACAACAAATTCCTGCAAATAAGCAATCTAAATCAATATTGATATTGAATGGTTTTGCTCATTTAGGTAACGGAAAAGTTATTGAAAATAGTGCCATTGGATTTAAAGATGGTAAAATTATTTTGGTAGAAGATGCCAAAACGGTGAAGCTTTCAAGCGGAGCATTTGATATAACAATTGATGCAGCCGGAAAACACATTTATCCAGGTTTTATTGCACCTAATTCTACACTTGGTTTAGTAGAAGTAGATGCTGTTAAATCGTCAGATGATGAAAGAGAAATTGGAGATATGAATCCACACGTTAGGAGTATTATTGCTTATGCAGCCGATTCAAAAGTAATTGAAACCGCTCGTCCTAATGGTATTTTGATGGCTCAAATTACGCCACGTGGAGGAACAATCTCAGGTGTTTCCTCTATTGTACAATTGGATGCTTGGAATTGGAAAGATGCTGTAATTAAAGAAAATGATGGAATTCACATGAATTTTCCTCCTACCATGAAAAGAAGTGGTTGGTGGGCAGAGCCAGGAGCAATGGAAGCCAATAAGGATTACGTTAAAAAAATTGGAGAAATCACAATGTTTTTTGAAAATTCAAGAGCGTATTCCGCTGCTGTTCCTTCTGAGCAAAACTTGGTTTTTGACGCAATGAAAGGAATATTTGCAGGAACTCAAACTCTATTTATTCATGCTCAAGAAGAAAAACAAATTATCGATGCGGTGCAGTTAGCAAAACAATTTGGAATAAAGAAAATGGTAATTGTAGGCGGATACGATGCCTATAAAACAGCTGATTTATTAAAGGAAAATGCAATAGGCGTGCTTTTAAGGAATGTTCACGATATGCCAAATAGAGAAGATGAAGATGTCGATTTGCCTTATAAAATGGCACGAATATTATTAAGCAAAGGAATAGTTGTTGGATTGGAAAATAGTGGTGGCATGGAGAGAATGCAAACCCGTAACCTACCTTTTCTAGCAGGAACCTGCGCAGCATATGGAATAGATAAAGAACAAGCATTGCAATTGATTACCTCTAATACTGCTAAAATTTTAGGAATTGATGATTTCTGTGGTACTTTGGAGCAAGGGAAAGATGCTACTTTATTTATATCAGAGGGCGACGCTTTAGATATGAGAACAAATATATTGACTTCAATTTACATTCAAGGTAGAAAGTTAAATTTGGAAACCCATCAAACAAAGCTTAATGCTAAGTACAAAGAAAAATACAATCAGAAATAGGAGTCATTTTTAATATCCGGGATTGACTTCGTCCTTCCCAACAAAGCTCCGCTTTGAAAAAAGAAAAACCCAAACTAAATTAATTCAAGCAAGCTTGATTATTAAGTTTGGGTTTTTCTTTTTATTCGTGACCACGGTGGGGACATTACCCGTGTTTTATAATGAAATTAAAAGGTATGAAAAACTAGTTATTATAAGGGAAGTATTGATTTTGTTGATACAGGCAAAATCGTGATAATTCGCATTAATTCACTTTATGTTTAGCAAATGTTTAGCAAAATAAATTACCTTTGTTTTTTTACTATGAAATTATGGCTACTCTAAAACTACTACTACGGAATAAAAATAGAAATTCTAACATCTATGTTCGGTACTCTATAGATCGAAAAACTCTACTATGGAGAAAAAGTGGTTTTATAATAGATGCCAAAAACTGGGATGATGCGAAAGAGAAATCAAAACTTAGAGATGAGGATTCTAGGAATTTAAACACTGATCTAAGAAATTTAAAATCAGCATTAGAAAATGCTTATAATGCAGGCATTAGTTCTGGAATAGAGTTCACTGGTGAATGGCTTCAATTTCAAATTGACTTATTCAATAATAAGATACCGGTTGTTGCATTCGATGTATTGACTACCTATATTCAAAAGTATATAGACGAAGCTCCTTTCAAACAAAACGCAAAAAAACAACTTGGTTTAAGTAATGGTCGAGTACAGAATTTAAAACTTTTTAAAAATACAATTATCCGTTATGAGACAGATGTGCTTAAGAATAGAAGCATTCTAATAAAAGAAATAGATTTAAAGTTTATTGAAAAATATAAAATGTGGTTGTTTGGCTTAGGATATTCTACAAATTACGTTGGAAAAAACATTGCAAACATCAGAACTATCTGTCTAGATGCATCTAAAAACGATATCGAAACATCTCCACAAATTAAGAACATTAAAGGAGTTTCTGAAAGCAAAGAACCCGAAGATATAGTCTTTTTAAGCGAAGAAGAACAAGAAGCTATAAAAAACGCTCCTATTATTAGAGAAGCACTTATAAATGCTCGAAAATGGTTGCTTTTAGGTTGTTTGATTGGTCAGCGTGGAGGTGACTTATTAAATATCACTTCAAAAAATATAAAGGAATTAGGAGGTGTAAAAATAATTGAATTAAAGCAGCAAAAAACTGGAAAATTAGTTGCTGTACCACTTCTTCCTGAGGCTCTAAAAATTTTAGAAGATGGGATGCCCTATAAAATATCATTGGTTCATTTTAACGAATATATTAAAGAGGTTTGTAAAGCAGCCAAAATATCCATGCCAACCAAAGGACGTAAGAAACTTAAACACAACCAGCCAACGATTAAAGGAGTATTTCCTAAATATGAAGTTTTGAGCAGTCACGTCTGCAGGAGGTCTTTCTGTTCTAACTATTATGGACGTATTCCAACAACTGTATTAATTGGTATTACTGGACATGGAACTGAACGCATGTTTTTAAATTACATTGGAAAAACAACTTATGACAACGCACACCAAATGTTAGAGTATTTTAGTAAATTGGCTCCCAAACCTAAAAAAGCTGAAATGGAAGTAATAAGAAATGAAGTCAAACAATAAAACTACATCAAATGGATCCCATAAATTACTATGAAAATATTAAAAAACTTAGGAATGGAACATTACTAGAGCTTGCTTTTGAAATAGAAAAATTATATAATTCAATGTCAAATGATGAACATAAAACATTTATTATTTATTTAGAATTTGAATATTTAGCTAATTTCAAAAATGAAATAGAGTCAAATAATGTAACCATTGAGACATATAGGTTTTTGGCAAAATATGATGGCATGGTCGAAGAATTGAATAAATCAAAACAACATTATCAATTTCTTACAAGTTGGGTTAAACAAAAAAAAGAAGTTCCTTCTTCAACTGAATCCTCTCAAATTGATTTAAGCGATGCCACAGCAACAGAAAAAATAATTTATTTACAAAAACTTGGTGTTATTGATTTTTTAAGAAAACAACAACCTTTTAACACTTCGGTAAATAGTTTAGCTACTATTTTGAGCGCAATTACAGGCGAAAAATCAGTGACTTTACAACCAATGTTGAATCCAATGTTAAGTAAAAAAGTTGTTGATAAAAACAATCCTATGAATTCAACTAAGACAGTAGAAAAAGTTGAGAGTCAATTGATAAACATCGGTTTCAATCTAAATAAAACGATTTAGGGAAACCCTAAAATAACCCTAATATTTATTTGTGCCTTAATCCTAAAATAGGTACAAATGAATACACAAATTTTTTTAAACGGCATCACAATCCAAGAGTTGGCCGAAACTCTTATTCCTTTATTGCAAACTCAAAAAACTGCAATCACACAATCTGAAAACGAGTTAATGACTCGAGACGAAGTTTGTAAAATGTTATCGTTCAATAAAACTTCGCTTTGGAAACATACGCGAAGTGGAAAGCTAAAAAGCTATGCTATTGGAAATCGTGTTCTATACAAGAGAACCGAAGTTTTAGAATCATTAACCTATTTAAAAAAGTAAGGACATGATGAATTCTAACAACATTAGCAATCCAAATGAGGATTTACAAAATGAATCATTACTAAGTTTAAGTACAGCAATTGATGATTCAATGAAATGTGAAACATTGGCAAATGATAATCCATTTCCAATTGATTCTTTCCCAAAATTATTTAGTGACTTAATAGTTGATTTAAATAAATCTTTGAAGTTTCCACATGATTACACTGGTACAGCAATGTTAACAGCGATATCTTGTGCCATAGGAACTAAAGTAAAGTTAAAGGTAAAAGAAAGCTGGTATGAATATGGTTCACTTTACTGTTGCCTGGTTGGTAATGCAGGTTCTAATAAAACGCATCCAGTAAACCATGTTTTTTTTCCAATTCGAGAATTTGACAAAATTAGACACGAGATTTACACTAAACTTTACATTGAATATGCCGAATATTCTAAATTGAACGAAAAGCAAAAAAAAGAAATCAAACCAGTTCCTGAGCCTATTCTTCAGAAAAGTCTATTAACAAACTTCACGCCTGAAATTTTAACTAAAAGACTATATGAAAACCCAATCGGATTAACAGTACTTAGTGATGAATTGGCAACATTTCTGGAAGGCATGAACAATTATTCTAAAACCGATCAATCAAGTACCTATCTTTCTTTTTGGAGCAATCAACAAACATCAATTGATAGGATTGGTTCTCCAATACCATTATTGATAAACGTGCCTTATTTGTCAATTATTGGGGGAATACAGCCAAGAATGCTTGGCAAACTGTTCCCAGTACAAAAACAAAACAACGGTTTTTATCAACGCTTCTTATTTGCGTTTCCTGATACCACATTTAAGGAGCCAATAAGTGAAGAAGATTCGAGTTTAGAGTTACAAAGTAAGTACATTAATTTTATGAATGCTTTTTTTGATCCTATGAAAAGACCTAATGCAGGTGCAAGGGTATTGACTTGGTCTATAGAAGCTAAAGATTTTTTCATGCATTGGAATTTTAATCAATGTGAAATGGTAAACGAAAATCAAGACACTATTAAAGGGGAAATATTTTCAAAATTTGATATCCATTTTATACGACTCGCGTTAATACTTCAAATGATGGAAAATCCTGAAAGTACAGAAATAGGATTGAACGCTGTAATTGGAGCTGAAAAACTTTGTAGCTATTATATGAATTGTTCTTTAAAAGTGTTGCGTTACATTCAAAATCCAAACTCGTATTTGTATTCACTTGCAGACAATAAAAAGCAATTTTACAATTCACTACCTGTCACATTCAATACAGCACAAGCAGTTGAAATGGGTAGTCAGTTTGATTTTCTAGAAAGAAGAGTAAAAGAATTTCTTAATGATCCTGTTTTATTCAAGAGAATCAAGCACGGAACTTATGAAAAAAGAATAGTTGTTAAAAAAGAAGAATAATTAATTATCTGCACTATGCATTATTGACATTATCGACATTTTGAAAGTGACGAAAGTGCTGATAATGCATAGTGCAAAATTAAAAAGTAAAAAAATGAACCAATATAAATACAGTTTAGATAAAAGCAGTAAAAAGTTTACATGCCCAAGATGCAATAAACAATCATTTGTAAAATACATTGAAAATGCAAATAACAGTTATCTAGAGGATGAATTTGGACGTTGTGACAGAGAAACCAACTGCGCTTATCACAACCCTCCTAAAAATTCCAAATCAGGCTTCTTTGTATGTTGTAAACCAAAATCAGAACCAAGTTTTCATAGTCTTGAATTACTTGAGAAAAGCTTTCTTGAAAATAAAGAAAATAATTTTATTGAATTTTTGAAAACGTTATTTACTGATGCAGAAGTAACAGAAGTTGTTTCAAAATATTTTATTGGAACTTCGAAGCATTATAAAGGAGCAACAATATTTTGGCAAATTGATAAATTGGAAAAAGTGCATGCAGGTAAAATTCTGCAATACATTCCTAAAACTGGTAAAAGAGCAAAATCGCCTGATGGTAAAGCGCTAATAAATTGGGTGCACAGTTTAAATAAAATAAATGGCTTTAATGTAGACCAGTGTTTGTTTGGATTACATCTAGTGCAGGGGAACAATCAAAAGACCGTAGCAATCGTTGAAAGTGAAAAAACAGCCGTTATAATGAGCGTTTTTAAGCCCGATTACACTTGGTTAGCAACTGGAAGTAAACATGGGTTTAAACAATCGATGTTAGACCCAATTAAGCAATTAAAAATTGTTGCATTCCCTGATAAATCAGAATATGAAGATTGGAAACAAAGAGCAATTGAACTTAACACTAAAGGATTTAAAATTCATGTTAGTGATTGGATAGAAAAAACAGATTTGGATTCAGGAAGTGATTTGGCAGACGTGTTCATTAATGAATCAAAAACGATTGAGTAGAATATTAAATTATTTGTGTTTTGATTTAGAGGTGCATGCACATCACCCCCTAATTCATCCTTCTGAAGAAAAAACCAAATCTCGAAGCTATAAATATTAATATGGCATTAAGTTGCTCTTTTTGATTAATTTCTCTACTTAACTAAAAATATTATTTTCCAAAATTTCTAACCAGCTTGATTATTTTAGTGTGTGAGTAAATTTAAAGATTACTCCCCCTAAGCAACTCCCTAATACAATTCTTAGTCCGATAGCTCCCCACTCCTAAAAATTTTGAGAGTTGATTTTCAAATAGGTTTACTTGTAAAAATAATAAAAAGGATTGACAACTTGTAAGAATTTTTATTACATTTGAAATAACATATGACTACAATCATACCAATCTACCCAAAATTGGGTTGCTTTGTATGATTTTGTCATACCTATATACTAGTTAGTGGCAATAACAAAAGAAAAGTGGTGAAAACAGCAATCTATTTTTTAATTATTTTAGTTTTCTTTTCATGTAAGAGAGAAGTGGAAAAAACGCATATTGAAAAAGAGGAAATCGATAGCATTGTAGTCCTAAAAGATAAAAATAATAAGATCAATTGCATTTATAGATTTTCAAATGAAAAAGAAAAGGTGTTAAACGAATTAATTTCATTTACCAAAAATGGAAAAATTGATTATGCCAAAAGTAATTTTGCTGAAATTGTTGGCAATGATCTAATATTCCATTCTCAGTACGATAAAAAATACCGAATTCCAGATAAAAGATTTTTAGAGTTTATTGGAACAAAAATAATAAATCAATCAGATAGTGTTCAAATAATAAAACTTGACACAATATTCTTTAGTGAGGATTCTAGAATTGAAAATTATAAAAAAAATCTACCACCATATGGTAAAATTTTAGAAACTATATTTTTAGATACTATCATAAAAGAAAAAAACAAGCTAAATAAAACAATCATAAGAACTATTGAATATAAAATTGACCTTCGTAACCTGTTGATTGAAAGGACTGAAGAAACTAAAAAAAATAGTTACAGCCACTAACACTTGCTAAAACTCATGGCTAGTTTTTCGGTAAATTGTTCGTTTACTTTTCATAACTTCGCTTGGGCGGTTATGGAAAAAAAGCTTTCCATAAGCCGCCACAAGCTCTAGCAAGGAAACGTTAGCCGTCAGTTTCGCATAACGCAAAAAAAATACAATATGATAAAACATTTTACACTGATTCTCCTTATATTTTTAATGATATCATGTGACAATACAAAAAATGAAATTCTTGAAAAAAAGATTTCTGAATTGGAAAAAATAAATAAAAAAATGTCAGCTGAACTTAAACAAATTGAATTTGAAAGACTAAAAAATTTGCAGTTAAATCTTTATCCAAATACGTCTAAATTTAAAGTTGGAAAAAATAATGTTGTTAATGGAATATTTTTTGAAATAAGTAAACTTCACAAATATGATGTTTATCAGACAGACAGTTTAAACACCAAAGAAAGCAGAAAGTTATTGTTGAAAAATGTTGAAAAACCAACTTTTGAAGTAAACTTTAAACCGAAAACAAGAAATGATAATAAATTGTATCTATTAGCTGTTTTTAAATTAGACAGTTTAAGATTAGAATTTCCAGGAGTTAATGAATTTTCAGTTGAATAAATACAAAAAAACCGAACGGCTAACAGCCGTTTCAAGCAATTGCGAGTTTTGTGGGAAGTTCACTTTTATTTTTGTTTCATAATTTATTTTTAGTTCAAAACAAATACTGGCAATCAATAGGTCTCTCTTCGGGAGTTCTTTTTGTTGCATGATACTTTTCCAGTCGGTCATGCTTCCCTCCATTCCAAAGAACACTTCAAAGCCTAAAATACCAGCAGCTTGAAAAACAGCAGCTAGT
>CALPLL020000055.1 GCA_943324395.2 Rhizobium sp. Q54 | reverse complement strand
TAATCCTACATAAAGAGGTAAACAAAGTATGCGCGAAGCAATTGATTCTGAAATTGGCATCTCGCTCGCTTTAATGTACTCAATTGTATTTAAGGAGGGATAAAAGTACCTTCTTGGGAATATATTATTTTCGTTCAATGCATTTTGAACTCTTAATAACGTATCTTCATTATCAAAAATTAATGGATAATAGCTATAGTTCCAATCGGTATTCTCTCTAATTTCTATTGTTCGGGTTAATTTGAAATTTAAGTTAGAATTATAAAATTCAACTACTTTTTTTCTTTCATCAATTATGAAGTCCATGTATGGAAAAACTGCTAATCCCATTGCTGATTGCAACTCGGAAATTTTTGCGTTAATTCCTAATCCATGAAAATTTAAAGGGCCATTGTGACCAAAATTGTGACTATAAAAAAGTTTGTCAAATAGCTCTTTGTTTTTACAAAACATTGCGCCACCCTCACCAGTATGAAATAATTTAGTAGCGTGAAAACTACAAGTGCTTACATCACCAAAATTGAAAATGGATTGATTTTTATACCTAACACCAAAACTATGTGCAGCATCATAAATAACAGATAAATGATGTTTTTTTGCAATTGCTTCTATTGCTTCCAAATGACAGGGGTTACCAAAGACATGTGTAGCTAATATAGCAGTTGTTTTTGTTGTTATTGCATCTTCAATTTTTGATTCATCAATGGTTAGATAATCAGGATGAATATCTACAAAAACAGGTTTGCAATTTTCCCAGACTATTGCTGCTGAGGTAGCAACGTAGGAGAAAGGTGTAGTTATTATTTCTTGGTTATTTCCTAACAATTTTAGCGCAATTTGCAATGGAATTGTACCGTTGGTAGTAATTATAATATTATCTACATTTAAATAGTCTTTTAGCTTAAATTCAAGATCCAATGTAAGTTCACCACGATTGGTAAGCCAAATTTTGTCCCAAGCTCGTTTAACTATGTTATTGTATTCTTCTTGTGGGGGAAGAAATGTTTTGGTAACGTTTATCAAATTGAAAATTTTTTGGAATCAATATATCCATTTTTTAACACAAAAACCAGTTCAACAAGCCATAATACTTTTGGCTCAAAGGGTCTATTTAAATCAGTTATTTCATACAACCGGTAACCTTTTTCATCCATAAAATTAATGATATTCAAAAAACTATTTTCAAACATTTTGTTAACTACTCCAGCTTCTACCATAAATATTTCAGTTTTTCCAAAAAAATCACTAGCCCCTTTTAAAACCTCAATATCTAAACCTTCAGCATCAATTTTAATTATATCTGGAATAGGTAAATCGCTTTTAGCTAAAAGATTATTTAAAGTTGTTACAGGGATTTCAACTTGTTTGAACCCTTCTTTGTCCGCTTCTTCTTTCGTATATCTAAATGAGCAACTATCATCTCTATCTACGATTGTAAACATAAATGTTCCTTCCTTTTCACCTGCACCAAAAGCATGAAATTGTACTTTAGGATTGGCATCTATTACATCCTGAATAGAACTTTTTAACCAATATTGAGGCTCTATAAGTGTGTAATGTGAATTTGGAAAGTGAATCAATGCTTCCCGAGTCCATGTCCCATGATTAGCGCCAATATCAACAATATGTTTAGGTTGAAAATCAAAAAGTTTGAGATTATTATAAAAATTATCCAATAAATAGTTTTTATCAGATAAGTTCTCTGTTTTTTTATTTTTATTTTTCTTTGAAAAAAGTGATTTAAATTTCATGTAAAAAGCTTTTTATTTATTTAACCAAAATTACAAATAAAGATTAACATTAAGAAGTTGAAAAAAAAATGTTATTTCTATTTATTAATATTAAACACCAAATAATTTTCGAAAAATCTTTTTATAAAATTTTTCTTTATTATTTTTTTTTAGTGTGTGAATTTGATTTTTAATTAGAATTTGTATTTCAGGCGAAAAGTTTTCTTTAATATTTTTTAAAAATTTAATCCAAATTAATTCTCTTTCTGATTGTTTTTTTGATGACCAATAGGAGGTTTCATGGACTCTATATACAGCCATATTTTCATCAATATATTTTATTTTCCCATATTTTGCGTTTAGCATATGTAAAAAATAATCGCCCACAGGTGCTTTTTTGAAATAGTCAGGCAATTTTGGAATTAAATGATTTCTATACACTACACTCGGAGTATGAATATAATTTCCTTTAGCTAAATCTAGAATCGTTGAAGTATCTAGAGCTATTAAAGGGTTTTCTGTTATTAGACCTTCATTAGTTAATATTTGAACATTATGAAAACAAATGCTATAATCTAGATTTGAATCTAAAAAACTCACTTGCTTTTCAAGTTTGTAGTTGTCGGTCCAAAAGTCATCACCTTCACATAAAGCACAATATTTACCTGTAGCTTGTTCTGTCAAAAAGATAAAATTAGACATCATTCCTATGTTTTTTTGATGACTATAATATTTTATTTTATAACCATTTGGGTTGTTTTTAATTATATCATTAATAATTTCATCTGTGTTATCAGGTGAACAATCATTTGCAATAATTAATTCAAAATCAAAATTAGTTTTTTGTACTAAAACACTCTCAACGGCTTGTTTAATATATTTAGAATGGTTATATGTAATCATTAAAACACTTACAGTCATTGCTTTCATTTAAGTTGTCTTTTATTTAAAATTTTATCAGATAAACTAATTAATTGAAATAAAATAGGATTATATCTTTTAAATTTTTTTTTCGTTTCATAAAAAAGACTTTCAATTTGTATTAGATTTTCTTCGAAAATATTGTTGTATTTTGTGTTAATTCGCAATAATGTATCACTCTTAACGTAAGCAAAACATAATTTTTTTAATTTCCGTTTAAAACTGATAAAAGTTGCTTTTTCTTGCGAAATATTAAATATTTCAATCAGACCTTTTTTAACGTCATTATTTTTATTAAAAAACACACCACCAACTTGTTGATTTTTATGGGTCCTATAATAAAAATATTTTTCATTTAGCAATTCAAATGAATTTGTTTTAGATGTAATCAACGCAATCCACTCGTCATGATGAAAATCTTTAACTACTGGAAAAGGAACAATGTTTGGAATTATTTCTTTTCGAATAGCCATTGAAGCACCTGTTGCAACATTTGACACATGACATATTAAGGTAAAATAATCGAATGGTATGTTTTGGTCTCTTAAAAATTGGGGAGCATCCCAAACCGCATATTTTTCATGTATTTTAGATTGCTCATCAATACAATATCCATTAGATGCAATTGCGTTAATGGTGGAGTTTTTTTTGAAAAATTCAATATATTTTTCTACTTTATTCTCTACCCAAATATCATCTTGGTCAGCTAAAAATACAATATCACCTGAGCAAAGTTGAATGGCTTTTTCAAAGTTTTTTAAGCTACGAAGATTTTTTTCATTACTATAAATTTTGAAAAGATTAATATGTTTTTCAGAATATTCATTTAAAATATTTAAGGTTTTATCGGAAGATCCATCATCGCAAACAATGATTTCATCTATTGAAACTGATTGTTTTAAAATAGAATCTATTTGTTCTTTGATAAATTTTTCACCATTGTAGGTGCACATTGCTACTGATGTTTTCATTTTATTTTAATTTAAAAAACATTCAACCCAATTTTCTACTAAATATTTATTCAATATTTCATCAGGTATATTTTGATATGGTGTCTCAAAAAACGATTTAGGGAAAACGGGGTTTTTAACATCAATTATCAAAATATTATTCGGATTATAAAAATCATAATTCTTAACATCTTCATTTGAAGTAATAAGTTTTTTTTGTAATCCTAAACTTTCAAAAACCCTAAATGTTAATCCCATTTGTTTTTTTCGTTGAATGTCTAACAATATTTGCGAGTTTTCTATGTACTCATTAACTTCATTTAATGAAACGGATTTTCTAATTACTGTAACCAATTCATTTTCTTTAATTTTATACTTATTGTCAAAAATAAAAATCTTATAGTTTATGTTATCTATTTTTAGTTTTTGAGCAATTTTTAAAATTGTATTGGTTCTTTTATCTCTGGATGAAATGTTGAATAATTGGTATTTAAAATTACTTCTAATATCATTTTTTTTGGTATAATTGTAAATAAAATTGGTTTTAAATTTTAAATCATATTTTTTACAATCCTCTTTTTCAAATGAATACACTTCGTCAAAGTATTTTAGTACAGGTTTTGTTTTTGGGCATCTAGCAAAACTGTCATTTATAAAGGTGATTGATTTTTTAGTATAATTTTTGAACTCCAACAAACTTTTTGAATCTATAAAATCAGCTTTTATTGTCAAAATTACATCTTGAATTTCATTATTCTCTTTTAGAATTTCAATAATTTTCTCACCATAAAAAATTGTTTTTAAATTTTTATTTAAAAACGTTTTTAATAAAAAGTTATAAATTCTATGAGAAAAACTGGTGTATTTATATTTAAATTCATTAAAATCAATGTGCCGTATTATATGTCCTTTTTTTTCTAAAGCAACAGCAATATTTGAGTTAAAACCCCAATTATCTAGGCTTACTAATGTGATTTTCATTTAAAGAAAAATATATTTTATAAACTAAAAGCAAATATAGCTTATATAATGAATATAAAATATTTATTTTTGTGAAAAATTAATAGAATGATTACTTCAAAAGTAAGCGATAGACATACTCATATAAAAAGTCAATTGTTTGATTTAATTGATAAATTTAATACTTCTGGATTCTTATTTGCCGACGGAAATAGAAATACTATAAAGCTATTTGATATAGACGACCTGAAGGTAAATATTAAATCATTTAAAAAACCTCACTTACTTAATTCTATCATCTATAAATATTTCAGAAAATCAAAATCTAGGCGCTCATTTGAATATGCAAATATACTTTTAGAAAATAATATTGGAACGCCTCAACCAATTGCATATATTGAAAAATCTTCCGTTTTCGGTTTGAATTATAGTTATTATATCAGTGAACATTTGGAATGTGATTTTACATTTAGAGAGTTTCTTCAATTGCCTGAATTTCAAGAAAATGAAATAATTTTAAGGCAATTTATTCGTTTCTCCTATTTATTACATCAAAAAGGAATTGAATTTTTAGATAATTCTCCGGGAAATACTTTAATAAAAAAAAATGAAAAAGGTGTTTATGATTTTTATTTAGTTGATTTAAATAGAATGTCATTTCATAAAAACATGTCTTTTGATGTTAGAATCAAAAATCTTTGTCGATTGACAAGTCATGCTGAAATGATAAAAATAATGAGTAATGAATATGCTATTTTATCCGGAGAATCAGAAGATTTAATCTTTAGAACGCTTAGTGAAATGACAACTAATTTTCAAAATCAATTCCTCAGAAAAAGAAGATTAAAAAAGAAATTGAAATTTTGGAATAAATAGTTGTGAAAAAATAGTATTTTCACTTTTCAAAAGAAAAAATGAAAGTTTCAGTAATTATCACAACATATAACGCAGTTGAATGGTTGCAAAAGGTACTTATTGGATACAGTGTCCAAACAGAGTGTGATTTTGAAATTGTTATTGCCGATGACGGTTCTACCTCTGAAACGAAAGACTTAATTTCTCAATTCAGTTCTAAATTTAAAAACCCCATTATTCATGTTTGGCATGAAGATCACGGTTTTCAAAAAACAAAAATCTTAAACAAAGCCATTTTAAAGTCGAATTCTGACTATTTAATATTTACTGACGGCGATTGTATACCTAGAAAAGATTTTGTTGAAATGCATTTAAAACACAGTGAAATCGGATATTTTTTATCGGGAGGTTATTTTAAATTACCTCTTTCAATTTCAAAATTAATTTCAGAAAATGACATAATAAATTCAAATTGTTTTCAACTTTATTGGTTAAAAAACAATGGATTTAAATTGAATTTTAAAAGTATTAAACTGACCAATAATTTATATATTGCTCAATTCATGAATTGGATTACTCCAACAAAAAGATCTTGGAACGGTCACAATTCTTCAGGCTGGAAAAATGATATTTTAGCTGTAAATGGTTTCAATAATGAAATGCAATATGGAGGGGAAGATCGAGAAATGGGAGAGCGCATGTTCAATAACGGGATGCTTTCAAAGCAAATCCGATACAGTGCAATTTGTGTGCATTTAGATCATAGTAGAGGGTATTCTTCACCTGAAATTTGGAAAAAAAATAATAGCATTCGTTCTTTCAATAAAAAGCATTCTATTATTAAAACTAAAAATGGGATTGATAAAGTTTAGTTTTCAATTACAATTGGAAAATCCCACCAAAGGCAATAACTCGTTCAAAAAACATAAAATGTTGAGAAGCACTATCTGCATTATCAAATGTAGTTTTGATATTTGGCATGTTAATATAACCACCTTTTAATTCCCCTTGAATAAAGTAATGTTTAAAAAATGTAATATTTAAACCTGCTTTTGCAGAAACGCCAAATCCAGCTACATTAAAATCGTCGTGACGTTCCTTTCCCATTAACATGACATTTGTTTTTGGATATAAAATTCCAGCTCCAACGCCTTCGGTTAAGCTTATTTGGATTTTATCAGTATCATTAATTTTGAATATTTTTGAAATATCATCCACTCTTGAAAATTCAGAATTGACATAATTTAAACCGTCAGTATGTTCAAAAGTTAAAAAACTCTCATTTGTTAAATCTATAACTCCATTATTAATAACTGTTGAATTGTATATATTTGGATAATTTCCAGTAATTCTTGCCGATTGACTTTGAACCATAACATATTTCATATGGTCAACACCAATCGAGATATTATAATGGTCATTAATGAAGTATCCAAGTCTAAAATTAGTTTGTGGTATAGTCATTTTTGCTGGGTTAATATAGTCAACGTGCCAACCTACTGGCCGATCTACCGCGGCAACATCATGTAGGGTAAAATCGTAATTAGATCCCTTAAAGTGAATGTCTGAATTGGTATAACTATCGCGGTTTCCACCCCAATAAATATACATTTTACCTTTATTATGAGCCGTATATTTTCCAGAAGTTGGTTTATTATCTTGTGAGAAACCTATCGAAAAACACAAAAGAATAATTGTAATAAATAATTTTCGCATTGATTATTTTTATAAAAATTTTATAAAGTACTTTTTCAGTATTAGTCTGCAAATATAATTACGTTTTTTGTAGCATTTTTAATTTCTACAAATTGTTTTAAAAGTTTAAGATAATCTTAGTACCTCATTGTAAGTTTCAATCCAATTTTTGGCAACGTTTTCATCATTAAATTTTTGAACAAATTGAAATCCACCATTTTTCATTGCTTCTCTTTTTTCTGAATTTTCTAACAAATTTATTAATTCACTTCTTAATTCTTCTGGATTTAATGCATTAATATAAATAGAATTTTCTCCTCCAGCTTCTAAAAAGCAACCTCCTTTTGAAGAAATAACCGGAGTTTTTGAATACAATGCTTCTATTATTGGAATTCCAAAACCTTCAAAAACAGAAGGGTAAATAAACACAGTTGCTATTTTATAAATTGCTGCTAATTCTTTCAACTCAACATTTTCAAGAAATATCACTTTATTTTGAAGATTATTTTCTAAAATATAAGTGTTAATTTCTGTAAAATAGGCTGTTTTTTTACCAATGACAACTAATTTCGTGTCAATTTCTTTTATTGCTTTAATTATTGAAAGTACATTTTTTCGCCTTTCAATTGTTCCAACATTCAAAACAAAATTTAAAGGTAAATTGTATTTTTTTCTTGTAAATTCTATAAATTCTGAAGGTATTTCTTCCTTAAAAACGGGAGCACATCCTTGGTAAATTACTTTTATTTTATCCGGATTAATATTTAGATAAGTGATAATATCCGTTTTTGTTTGTTCGCTAATAGCAATAACCAAATCGGCTTTATTTGCCGCATATTTGAATTTGTAATAATGTATTTTACGATCAAAAAAGGAATACAAATTAGGATACCTCATAAATATTAAATCATGAATGGTAACTACTATTTTTACTCCAGTTTTATTTAAGCCAATTGGAATTTCACCTGATAATCCGTGAAACAATTCAACTTTGTCTTTTTTTATTTGGGTACTAACCGAAAATAGTCTCCAGAGTGAAGATAGCTTTCTATCTTTTTTATTTTCGGGTAAACGTTCAATGATAATTTTCCCGTCAATTGGAATTCGATCTATTTTTTTTGGTTTAGGATTGTATAATAAATAATTATTTTCAGAATTATATTGCGCTAAAATCCTTATTAGATCCCGACTATAATTGCCTAAACCTGTTTTATTGTGAAAGAATCTTTTAGCGTCAAATCCTAGTATCATTTATCTTAGATTGTTTTTGTCAAGAAATAAAAGTAATAAATTATTAAATAGTTTGGGTTTTAATAACTTATATATTTCAGTGTCATTTTTAGAATTTTTAAGCGATAAATTCGGATAATAATCAGAAATATGAACCGAAATATTAGTTGTTTCATTTTCAAACATATTCCAATCATTTTTTAAAATAAATGGTGAAAATATTGTAAATGTTGGAATGTTCAATGCTTTTGCCATATTAATAGCTCCACCCTCATTGCCAATTAATGCCGCACATTGGCTTGTTAATCCCATGAATTCACGAAGGGATTTAGCGTAAACATCAAAAAATATTTTTTCTTGGGTTTCTTTTTTGCATAAATTATACAATTCTAAAGCTATTTTTTTTTGATTTGGAATATAATTAAACAATAATTGAACCGATTTATTATTAGCAATTTCATCAATTACTTGAGCCATGTATTGCAATGGATACGTTTTTGCTTCGCTACTTCCAATTGCGCTAATCATTATTATTGGCTTTTTTAAATCAATATTATTCTGAGTTAAAATAGAGATTGCATCCTCTATTTCAGAATTTTTTAAATATAGTTTTGGTTTGATAACTTGAAAATCAATTCCTAATGGTTTTAATAACTGTAATCGATGTTCAACCGCTTTTGTTGCAGTAGAAATGGAATGTTTCGTTCGAATAATTGTATCAGTATAGAAAAATCTCGAGTAACTTTTATTGAATGAAATTGTTTTTTTAGCACCTGAAAATTTGCAGAATAATGCTGTTTTTAATTTTGAATAAGAATCAATTATGATGTTGTATTTTTCACTTCTAATTCTACACATTTGCTTAATAAATCCTGAAAATCCTTTTTCAATGCTAGGGTCTAAAATGATAATTTTATCAATAAATGGATTGTTTTCTAATACGGGAATAGTATTTTTATTTACAATAAAATGCAGTTCAGCTGTAGGAAATTTTTGTTTTAATTCTTCAAAAATCACACTCGTAATCAATACATCTCCAATCATTTTTGGTTGAATCACTGCTATTTTCATGTTGTTTACGATTTTATTTTTTCAATTAAATCTCTAGTACTATGAAAACTGTAATTCTTTTTTTTCATCCAAAAAATCAAATTATCTAATCTTTTATACATTTGAATTCCAGAGTTTTTTGAAACATAGCCTGGAAAACCAAATCGATTGAAATCATTTAAATCCGTAAATTCCCACGGGTGAAAATAGATATTTAGATATTTATCTTTCAAAAAAGTAATAGTACAAATTATTTTATACAGCCAAAGTGGAAGGTTGTGGAAAGATAGCCAAAAAAGCGGAAAACGGATAATAGGACTTACTGATGCCGGTATTTGCCAAACTCCATCTTGCTTAAAATAAGTTCTTGGCTTCCAAAAATTATTGTATCTGCCAGGCAAATAGGTTGGATTAATTGATGAATTGTAAATATAACCTGCTTTAAAAATTTCTTTTTCATCAACAGGTTGCATTCTTGGCATTCTAAAACCTATAACTTTTGTATTAGTAATTTCCTCTAATTTATCCTTTGATTCTAATAAATGTTCGACTTTAAAATCGCTATGGTAGTAACTATGTGAAGCAATTTCGTGTCCGTTATTGACAATTCTCTTGATTATTTCGGGTGCATTAATTGCAAATATTACGGTGCTAAAAAAGGTAGCTTTTACTTGATGTTTTTCTAATAAATCCAATATTAAAGAAGTTCCTTCTATAGAAATACTCATTTGATCTTCAAAACTAATTGTCTTGCCATATTCAAAAGGCATATCAAATTCTTCAATATCAAAACTCAATAATATCATTTTTTATCTTCTAAATTAGTATCTCTAAT
>CALPLL020000054.1 GCA_943324395.2 Rhizobium sp. Q54 | reverse complement strand
GAAAAAATAAATCATACTCAGAGACAATAATACTGATAAAGCAAAGGTGCTCAAAGCTACTTTTTTTAATTCCGGATCTAATTCTTTAGGATTTTTATTATTGTAAACTGTTTTTAAGTGTTTTAAAAGCGGTAAAAAAGCTATTACATATAAGTATTGGTCAAAAGTAAAATCTTTAAAATAGGAGAATTCTAAGATGAAGATCATTGCTGTAATAATTAAAAAGTAGTGGTATACTTTCGCCTTACTTGCTCCAATTTTCACGACAATTGTATTTTTATTTGATTTTCTATCCGATTCTTCATCCCTCATATTGTTTAAATTCAAAACGGCTACACTTAAAAAACCTATTGAAATTGCAGGTAAAATTAATAACAAGTCCATTTCTTTTGCAAACATAAAATAGATTCCTAAAGTACTTACCAGGCCAAAGAAAATAAACACAAATAAATCCCCAAACCCTCTATATCCATAGGCCGAATTGCCAACAGTATATTTAATTGCAGAACCAATGGCTAAAATTCCAAGTAGTAAATATATAAATGAAAAAAGCAGATTGTGGTCTTTAAACGCGACATAAATTAGTGCAATTGCAGAAAATAGTGTCAATAAGGATGTTATTATTAAAGCATTTTTCATTTGTTTCGGCGAAATTACGCCGCTTTGAATCGTTCTTTTCGGTCCTACCCTATCTTCATTATCAGTTCCTTTAATTCCATCTCCGTAATCGTTGGCAAAATTGGACAATACCTGAAACCCTAACGTAGTTAAAAGTGCCAAAATAACTATACTCCAATTAAAAAGAGCTTGCGACATAGCGTAAAAACTACCCACAATTATTCCAGAAACTGAAAGCGGTAATGTTCTTAAACGTGCGGCTTGAATCCAATGTTTCATTTTTATTTTTTGTTTACAATTTGAGGTTTAAAAAGATATAAAGTTTAGTACTTAAAAACTTTAAACATTTAACATTAAACTGTTTTTATGGTAACCATTTTTTTTCAAAATTCGGCTTTCTTTTTTCTAGGAAGGCATTTCTACCTTCTTTAGCTTCTTCAGTCATATATGCTAATCTAGTCGCTTCGCCTGCAAAAACTTGTTGTCCAACCATTCCGTCATCAGTAAGATTCATGGCGAATTTTAGCATTTTTATTGAAGTTGGTGATTTTTGTAAAATTTCCTGCGCCCATTCATATGCTGTAGCTTCTAACTCATCGTGAGGAATTACAGCATTTACCATTCCCATATCCAGCGCATCTTGAGCTGAGTAATTTCGTCCTAAAAAGAAAATTTCTCGAGCTTTTTTCTGACCAACCATTTTAGCTAAATAAGCAGATCCATAACCTCCGTCAAAGCTAGTTACATCGGCATCGGTTTGTTTAAAAATTGCGTGTTCTTTACTAGCTAAAGTCAAATCACAAACAACGTGCAAACTATGTCCACCACCAACTGCCCATCCAGGAACCACAGCAATAACCACTTTAGGCATGAAACGAATTAATCTTTGTACTTCCAAAATATTTAAACGATGTTGACCATCTTCACCCACGTATCCTTGATGTCCACGAGCATTTTGATCACCTCCGCTACAAAAAGAATAAATACCATCTTTACTAGAAGGACCTTCGGCAGAAAGCAAGACAACACCTATTGAAGTGTCTTCTTGAGCATCATAAAAAGCTTGATACAACTCAGAAGTTGTTTTTGGTCGGAATGCATTTCTAACATCCGGGCGATTGAAAGCAATTCTGGCTACCCCATTGCATTTTTTGTAGGTGATATCTTCAAATTCTTTTACTGATTTCCAGTCTATATTATTCATGATTGAAACTATTTTGTGTAAAATTAAGGCATTTTTTACTTTTTATTGCATGTTGAATAAATAATAATTTATAGACTTTATTTTTTAAAAATTAGTCAATAAAAAAGAGGCTTTTTAGCCTCTTTTTTATTTTTAAAATTTATTATTTATTCAACCTCAAAAGTTTGAGTTACGTTAGTTGAAGCATCTCTTGAATTTAATGCCTTACCTGTTGAATCAACAACAAATGCTGCAAAATGAATGTTTGACGATTGAGTTCCTGCCGGAATAGTATATGTAAAAGATTTACTATAAACTCCATTAGTAGTAGTTGCACCAGTGATATCATCACCTAAAATACTAGTTGTTAAAAATGCTCTTAATACATCTTTATGATTAAAACCTACAATTGGATTTACACCTCCATAAAAACTTGTAGCATTGATTTGATTGTATATTAAATTGTCTTCAAGTGCGTAAACAACTAATTTTAGACCTGAGAAATTTTTTCCAAATTTCACATTAACTTGAACATTAGCAGTATTATTAGTAACTGAATTGGTCATTGCTAATCCTATTCTAGGATTAGTTCCAGCTGTTAAATTTACTGGTTGAGCTACATTGTTATTTTCTGGATAAGACCATTCTGTTTTTCTATTTAGCATCCCTGTTGGATATCCTTGAAGCGCAATCATAGTCTCTAATGCAGATGCTGCTGCAAAATTATAAGGATCATTACCTCTGTGAATAGCTACTACAACTGCATCACTTGTTTGCAAACGAACTTGACTAATCGCATAGGAAACACGTGGACAATATTGACACCATGTCCCAGTATAATCTTCAATCAAAACTCTTTTATTAAAATTAATACCTTGCGTTACTGGTATTTGAATTGTTGGTGAGGTTAAAGAAACGGTGCTAGAAACTTGATATACTGCATATACAGAAAGAGTTCCAGGAGTAGTTGGCATAAAAGTGTTAGTTACAAGCGGCGAAGTATTTACATAAATAACTGCAGAAGTTGAAACATCGGCATTATTGTTCCCTTTAACGGTAAATTGGATGTTATCTCCAATGTAGGCATCTGTTGTGCTTGAAGTAATTGTAATTGACTGAATAGTAGATCCACCATCACCAGCATTATTATTATCTTTACTACAAGAAATAAATAATCCGAAAGTTAACAAGGCAAATAATAAATGTAATTTTTTCATATTAAGGAGTTTAAATTAATTAATACTACAAATAAACTAATTATTTTAAAATAAATACAATATTTATTCTTTATTTGCAAAGTTAAATCACAAATACGCCAAAAACATGAAAAAAGCACTATTAATTCTATTATCTTTTATCAACTTAGTAGCTTATGCGCAACACCAACTTCCTAATGTTAAATTAAAAAACCTTAAAGGTGAATTGGTTAATTCAAATTTAGATTTTCAGAAAAAAGATGTTCTTTATGTATATTCATTTTGGGCAACATGGTGCGCACCTTGTATTCAGGAATTGGATGCTATAAACGATGTATATAGCGATTGGAAGCAAAAAATAAATGTAGAATTAATTGCTGTTTCAGTTGATGATTCAAGAACTGAAAAAAGGGTAAAACCAATGGTTAATGGAAAAGGATGGGATTACACCATTTTAATAGATAGCAATCAAGAATTTAAAAGGAGTTTATCAATTGCCAATGTTCCTTATCTACTTGTGGTTAAAAATAATGAGATTATTTACACTCAAAATGGACATTCTCCTGGAGGAGAAAGTGAATTATTTGAAAAATTAAAAAATTTGTAATATGAAAAAATATATTTTCCTGATTGCTATTTGTAGTTCAATTTCAATATTTTCTCAAACTGATTCAAAGAAAGAAAAAACTAAAGGCAGATTATTTGGCGGTTTTGAATCTAATTCTCAATGGTATTTAAATGATGTTGAAAGAGAAATAAATCATCCCGAACAACCTATTAGATCAAATAATTATCTATTGCTAAACTATAATTACGGCAAGTGGACTGCAGGAATTCAAGCAGAATCTTATGCTCCAAAATCACTTTTAAATTTCAACCCAAAATATGAAAAAACTAGCTTAGGAACCTATTATTTAAATTATAAAACTGAAAAAATAGATTTAACCGCAGGATATTTTTACGAACAATTTGGAAGCGGACTATTATTAAGAAGCTGGGAAGATCGGTCATTAGGTATTAATAATGCTATTCGAGGTGGCAAAATCGTATTGCGCCCTACAGAAAACTTATCTTTTACAGGTCTTTATGGAAATCAAAGAACAGGATTTGATGTTGGAAAAGGAACGATTTATGGATTTAATTCTGATATTAACCTGTCAGGTATTTTAAAAATGACAAAATCTGATTTATCTGTAGGATTTTCCTATGTTGGAAGAGAAGATAAAACAATTATTTTAAACCCTAATTTTAAAGAACTTACTAATTCATTTGCAGGTAGATTTAATTATAGCCACAACTCTTTTTATTTAAATTCTGAATACAATTATAAATCAGAAGATGCAATTTTATATCCAATAAAAATTAGCAATTCGTTTGTAAAACCAGGAAGTGCTTTACTTACCAATTTTGGTTATACCAAAAAAGGAGTTGGTTTAGATGTAACATTAAGGAGAATTGAAAATATGAATTTTCTATCTGAAAGAAATCCCGAAGTATTTTCACCTGAACAAACTAGTATAGCTTACAATGACCGAATGATGAATTTTGTTCCAAGTTTAACGAAGCAGCATCATTCTAATTTAGCGAATATTTATGTTTTTCAAGCTCAAAAAAGCGTGAGTATAGTTTCTGAAAACGGAATTGCAAAAGCGGGTGAAATTGGAGGTCAAATTGATTTTTTCTACGAATTTAAAAAAGGCTCTTTACTTGGAGGAAAATACGGAACAAAAATTGCTTTAAATGCTTCCAATTGGTTTAACCTAAAAGGAGATTACATCTTATATCCACCAGATTATAAAACAGATTTTTTTGCTTCTGGAAAAAAATATTTTTCAGATTATAATTTTGAAATCACCAAAAAATTTAATCCAAATTTACAAGGTAGTCTAATTATTATCAATCAATATTACGATCATCAATTGATAGCCGCTTCATTAAATGTTCAAGTAAATTCATTTATTATAGCACCCGAAATATCTTATAAATTAACTACTACTAAATCTATAAAAATTGCTGCAGAACATATGTGGGCAAATTCAGATAGAAAAAATTGGGCGGCATTAATGTTGGAATATAGTCATAATTTAAATTGGTCGTTTTACGTTTCCGACATGTATAATTATGGATTTGATAAACACTCCAATCTAATTGATGATGTGAGTGATCAATTTAGGATTCATTTTTACAATCTAGGAACTGCTTATACCAAAGGGAGTTCAAGAATTGCATTGAGTTATGGAAGACAACGTGGTGGTTTAGTTTGCGCAGGTGGCGTTTGTCGATTTGTTCCTCCTAGTAGTGGAATTGCCTTATCACTTACAAAATCCTTCTAAAATGAAAACGTTTGTTTCTTCAAAGAATCGGTATTTAAATGCAATAATGTGGGTAATAGCTTTTGGACTTACTGTGATCCTATTTATCAAAAAACCAAAGGAAGAAGAGCCTTCAATTTATATTTTTAATGCAATAATGATTGGTATTGTAACAACGATTATTTGGATATTATTGGATACAAAATATAGTATCAAAGAGGAAATTATAGTTTTTAACTCAGGACCTTTTCGAGGAAATATTAACATTAACACGATTAGAAAAATAGAGCATCATTCGGGTTTAATTGTACCTGTAACCTTTAAACCTGCTTTAAATACTAAGGGACTTATTGTTTATTTTAATAAGTACGATGAAATCTATATTTCACCAGATCAAGAAGCTATTTTCCTTGAAGAGTTGCTAAAAATAAACACCAATTTTGAAGTAGTTTAATTTAATTCTGATCTCGAATAATTATTCTTTCAATAAATAAATTCCATCTTCCTTAATTTCGATTACTTTTTCTCGATAAAGTGCACCAATGGCTTTTTTAAAGGTTTTTTTACTCATTTTCAAAACCGTTTTAATGTCCTCAGGGTGAGAATTATCGGTCAATCTTAAAAAACCTCTACTGGCTTTTAATTCTTCTAAAATTAATTGAGCATTGGGCTCAATACTTTGATAACCTTGGATTTGAAGTGCAACATCTATTTTATTATCAGGACGAATGGTTTTAATATAACCACGTAATCGATCTCCAGTTCGAATGGAATCGTCATAAACTTCATCTTTATAAATTAAGCCTTTGTGTTGTTCGTTTATGATTACGTTTATTCCTATTTCTGTAATATGAGAAACAATTAGATCAACTTCTTCGCCTTTTTCAACTGTTAAATGGTCATTATTTAAAAATTGATTGGTTTTACTAGAGGCTACTAATCGATTTGTTTTTTCATCCATATAAAGATAAACCAAATAGCGTTTTCCTTTTTCCATAGGGCGAGCTTGTTCTTTAAAAGGAACTAAAATGTCTTTTTCCATTCCCCAATCCATGAATGCACCAATTTGATTAACATAATTAACACGTAAAAGCGCAAATTCATTTAAAAGAATATAAGGTTCAAGTGTTGTAGAAACTGGACGTTCTTCATGATCTAAATAAACAAATACTGTCAATTCATCACCAATTTCATATTTATTTGGAACGTATTTATTTGGCAAAAGGATATCATTTATTCCTTCAGGATCTTCTTGTGGATTTCCTAAAAATAAACCAACTTTTGTATCTCTTAATATGGTTAGCGTATTGTATTTTCCTATTTCAATCATTATTCTACTTTTCTAATGGCCAAAGGTACAAAATTGAATGTTTGCAATTTGGAGTTAAATCAACTCTTTAAAAAATTGTAATAAAACTTTATCGTTTTCACGAGTTGGGGTAAAAATTTCTAAAATAAAAGGCTTAGTATTATTAGAATAAAGGTTCTTGATTCCTGATTCTAAGCTATATTCATCACTTGCAATTGCATAATCAAAATCATACATTTTAGCTAGTTTTTCAGCAGTTAAACAATGGGAAGTTTCAAAAAAAGTATTAAAAACAGGAGTTTCATCATGTCCAGGTAAGATCCTAAAAATTCCTCCTCCTCCATTATTAATTAAAATAATTTTGAAGTTTTTAGGAATGTAATTATTCCACAATCCATTAGAATCGTAGAAAAAACTAATATCGCCGGTGATTAAAATAGTTGGTTTGTCATTGGCTACAGCCGCGCCAATAGCGGTAGAGGTATTTCCGTCAATTCCGCTTGTTCCTCGATTACAAAAAACCTCAATTGACGGGTGAATATCGATTAATTGCGCGTAACGAATAGCTGAACTATTACCAATTTGCAAATGAGAATTTAATGGTAAACTCTGAATTATTTTTTCAAAAACTTTAAAATCTGAAAAAGTTATTTTTGACAAATAATTTGCCGTTTTATCTTTTCTAAGTTGGTTTATAGACTCAAAATTAGCAAAATAGTCACTTTCAATAGGTTCTACTAATGGAATAAAATGGCTGAAAAAAACATTTGGAGAAATTTTAAAATGTTCCGTTAAACATCCGTAAGTATTGTAAGCCCTCAGAGAATCTATGTGCCAATGGTGTTTTGGTTGGTATTTTCTTAAAGCCGCTTTTATTCTTTTTGAAACTACCATTCCGCCAAAAGTGACCAATATATCCGGTTGGAAATTTTCAAATTCAGATTGTGAAAATGGAGTAATTATAGTGTCTATGTTATTTATAAAAGTAGGATGATGAAAATTAGATGTCGTTTCCGTCATTACCACAACCGAAGAATCATTTGCTAAAAAGTCAACGATTGAATTATCGATAGAATTTGGATCATTTATACCAACAAGTACCAATTTCTTTTTTGATGAATTCCAAATTGTAGCAAATTCATCCCAATTTGACAATTCAACGGTAGGAGTATCATTTGCAATAGCGAAAGTTTCGACGTTTATAGAAAGTGCATTTACAGTTTCATACAAAGGCTCTTCAAAAGGGGCATTTATATGCACAGGACCTTTATTTATTATAGAATGATGAATTGCTTTGGTGATTTTAAGATCATTTTCAAATGAAGCTCCTTCAACTAAATTGGCATTGTATAAAGAATGATTTTGAAATACATTTTCTTGACGAATGGTTTGGCCGTCGCCAATATCAATTTTATCTAAAGGCCGATCGGCACTTATTACCACCAACGGAATTTGACTATAAAAAGCTTCAGCAAAAGCGGGATAATAATTTAATAATGCCGATCCAGACGTACAAACTAAAGCGACTGGTTTTTTTGTTTGCTGCGCAATTCCCAACGCAAAAAAAGCGGCACTTCTTTCATCAGCGACACTGTAACAAGTAAATTTCGGATTATTTACAAAGCCAATTGTTAATGGTGCGTTTCTTGAACCTGGAGAAATTACGATATGATTTAGTCCTTGAGCGAGACAAATTTCAATTATGCTTTGCGCTAAGGGTATTTTTGGATAAATCATTATTGGGTTCAAATTAGAATGCAAAGGTACAAAGTTGTAAAGGTTTATGCTAGAAACTACAAATAGTTTTATTATTTTTGAGAAACAATTTTACCAAATGCAAATCCTTCTTAGATCTTACGAATTTAAAGATACCCAATCCATTTTAGATATTATAAACTTTAATATTCTTAATTCGACGGCTTTATACGATTATAAAACCAGGGATTTTGAAACTCAAAAAACGATATTAGACGATAAAATCAACAAAGGATTTCCGGTAATAGTTGCTGAACGCGATGGAAAACTGGTTGGTTTTGGGATGTACAGTGATTTTCGTTTTCGTGAGGCCTATAAATTCACAGTAGAACATTCGGTTTATATTTCTCCAGATGAATTAGGAAAAGGCATCGGTAAATTAATAATGGCTAAATTAATTGAATTGGCAAAATCCCAAGGTTTGCATACTATGATCGGAGTTATTGATTCAGAAAACAAAAGCAGTATAATTTTTCACGAGCAATTTGGTTTCAAAACCGTGGGAATAATCAAGGAATCAGGATATAAATTTGATCGTTGGTTGGACTCTGTATTTATGCAATTGCTTTTGGAATAATTACTTTTCTATCCAGTTTATTATTTTTTCATCATTAGGTTTAACCCCAGACATATAAACTTGTTCTAGTTCACCTTTTTCGTTTATTAGGTATTTTTGAAAATTCCATTCTACTTTAGAATCTAAAACCCCGTTTAATTTCTTTTGAGTTAGAAATTGATAAATAGGATGCATGTCTTTTCCTTTAACAGAAATTTTACCCATCATTGGGAAAGTTACTCCGTATTTACTTTGACAGAAAGTAGCTATTTCAGCGTTGGTTCCTGGCTCTTGCCAAAGAAAATTATTGGCAGGGAAACCTACTATAACGAAGTTTTTATTTTTATATTTATTATAAATCGCCTCTAATTGCTCATATTGCGGTGTATACCCACATTTTGACGCCGTATTTACAATTAAGATTTTCTTTCCTTTTAAAGAAGCAAAATCAAAAGTTTTGCCAGATAAATCTTCTACTTTAAACTGGTAGATTGTAGTGTTATTTTGGGCTTTCATAGCAATTGAAGTTGAGATGAAAAGTACGAATATTAGAAAATTCTTTTTCATGATTTTTTTTATAAAATTACTAATAAAGTTACTAAGAAAATTAAAAAGAGGATTTATTTGAAATTCAACAAACGTTAAAGTTATTTTCTTGGTAATTAATACCCGAATCTAGCTTTTTGAGATAACCAATTGGAAGAAACATTAGTAGCTGAAAGACCATAATTATAGAGTAAAAAACTTCCTATTCGAACGTTCGAGCCTTCATTAAACTGATATCGTTGACCTAAATATATTTTAGTTCCAGGGCTGACACCAAGAGTTGTTGATCTTACTAAAGTATTATTTACATAAATAGAAAGATTTCCTGCTACTTTTACAAAAACAACTTGGCTCCATGCAGCACTTGTAATTGTTGTAAAATTACCTTGCCAGCCAACCGTTGGGGAGTAATAACTCAATTGATTACTACTATTTATTGCAATTTCAAAGTTATCACCAGGAGCGGTACTTACTATCCTAGAATATCCACCTCCAGGTGCACTGATCGGATAAATCCAAAAACTACAGGTAAAATCAGTTGTCCATGCAAAATTTACATTGGCATTATTTCCTCCATTAAAAGTAAAATAACTAGGCGATGCAGCAGTAAAAGTAGGATTTCCAGCTAGTGTTGAGTGATTATTAGCACCACTAATATCAGACCATGTTGTACCAGTTCCAGAATAACTTGTAGTACTTGCAGCATCTAAATTAAGCACTAAACCACCGGTAATTACAGGTGGCGCTTGAGTTACCACTACAGGTGCAACAT
>CALPLL020000053.1 GCA_943324395.2 Rhizobium sp. Q54 | reverse complement strand
TCCTGAATATACCGTGAAAGACGGAGTTACATTGTTAGAAACTCCGGAGGGTGCAATGCCAATTGAAGTTTTTGGAGCTCATAATTTAAATAATTTGGCTGGTGCAAAATGGATCTGTCAAAATATGGGCGTTGATGAAGCTGATTTTTACGAAGCAATTGCAAGTTTTAAAGGAGCATCAAAGCGTTTAGAAAAAATTGCTGAAAGCAAATCCAAAGTTGCCTACAAAGACTTTGCTCATTCGCCAAGTAAAGTGGCCGCAACTACCAAAGCTGTAAAAGAACAATATCCAAATCGCACATTAGTTGCTTGTTTGGAATTGCATACTTATAGTAGTTTAAATGCAGAATTTCTAAAAGAATATCAAGGTGCACTAGAATTTGCAGATGTTGCGGTTGTGTTTTATTCTCCTGATGCTGTAAAAATCAAACAATTGGAAGAAGTTACATATGATCAAATTGCAAATGCCTTCAACCGAAAAGATTTAATTATTTATACTAATCCTGCTGCTTTTAAAGACTATTTATTCAATATAAATTTTGAAAATTCAGCACTTTTATTGATGAGTTCTGGAAATTACGGAGGATTAAACTTTGACGATGTTAAAGCTTTGATGCAGTAATTTATAGAATTATTGTCATTTTATTAAACGCCTTTTATCTTATTATTCTATGGAAAATAATTCATTCCCAATTAAAAATTGGTCGGAAGATGACCGCCCGCGAGAAAAACTAATTTTAAAAGGGAAATCCGCATTAAGCGATGCTGAATTAATTGCAATTTTAATAGGTTCAGGAAGTCGCAATGAAAGCGCAGTTGAATTGAGTAGAAGAATATTGTCAAGCGTAGATAATAATTTGAATGCATTAGGAAAATTATCATTAACTCAATTAATAGCTTTTAAAGGAATTGGTGAAGCAAAAGCAATTGCTATAATTGCAGCAATGGATTTAGGGCGTCGTAGAAGGGGAGAGAATGCAGTAGAATTAAAAAAGATAACTTCGAGCAAGATGATTTTCGAAATTATGCAACCAATAATTGGAGAATTGCCCCACGAAGAATTTTGGATAATTTATGTCAATAATTCTAACAATATTATTTCAAAATCACAATTAAGTAAAGGTGGAATTACTGCAACATTGGTTGATGTTCGATTGATTTTCAAAAATGCATTAGAAATTGGAGCTACTGGAATTGTCCTTTGTCACAACCATCCCTCGGGAAATTTGAAAGCCAGCGAAGTGGATATTAAGATTACAAAGAAAATAAAACTAGCGGCCGAAAGTTTAGATATTACCATATTAGATCATTTAATTATCACCGAACACGGATATTTTAGTTTTACTGACGAGGGAATTTTATAAAGCAAAAGTTAAATTAATTATGAAAATAGACCATGTGTTTTTTGATTTAGATCACACCCTTTGGGATTTTGAAAAAAATTCAGCATTGGCTATTAAAACTATTTTCAAAAAACACAATATTAATGTTGATTTGCAACTATTCCTGTTTCATTATGTTCCTATAAATATTAAATATTGGGAGTGGTATAGGGTTGATAAAATTACCCAATTCGAATTGCGTTTAGGAAGATTAAAAGAGACTTTCCAACTTTTAAATTACGAAATCGACGATGAAAAAATAATATTCTTATCGGAAGAATACATTGAATATTTGCCAAAATTCAATCACCTTTTTGATGGAGCAATTGAAATTTTGGACTATTTAAAATCAAAGTACAATTTGCATATTATTACCAATGGTTTTCAGGAAATCCAACAAAACAAGTTAAAAAATTCCAATATCGACCATTATTTTAAAACCATAACCAATTCGGAACTGGCTGGGGTAAAAAAACCAAATCCTTTGATTTTTGAATATGCAATTAAAGAAGCGAGTGCTTCTAAATTAAACAGTATTATGATTGGAGATTGCATCGAAGCCGATGTAAATGGTGCTTTAAATTTTGGAATGGATGCCATTTTATTTAATATTGATCCATTAAAATCATATACTAATATTAAACAAGTTTCTCATTTATTAGAATTAAAAAAACACCTTTAATCATGAAAAAAGCACTATTTCTACTACTATTTTTGGCGTCAAGCCTTTGTTTTTCTCAATCTGTAAACATTTATAAATATGCCATTGTGCCTTCAAAATTTGAATTTTTGAAAGACAAAGATCAGTATCGCTTAAATACCTTAACGAAAATGTTAATGGAAAAATACGGTTTTATAACCTATTTTGATACCGATATTCTGCCTTTAGAAGTCGCGGAAACCAATTGCAACAAAGTATTTGTAGACGTTCAAAGTATTGGTAATCTGTTTTCAACTAAATTGCGTGTAGTTTTAAAAGATTGTAAAAACATAGTTTTATTTACCTCTGCAGAAGGAAAAAGCAAGGAAAAAGAATACCCAGTTGCCTATAACCAATCTTTGAGAGAAGCGTTTACATCATTTGATAAATTAACCTTAAAGGATAAAAAAGAGGAAAATCTTAAACCGGAAGTTGTCGTTTATACTAATGAAATAAAAAGAACTAATTATTTAACCCTTTTTGCTCAACCTATAGAAAACGGTTTTCAACTTATAGATTCAACTCCAAAAGTGATTCTAAAAATATATACAACCTCCAATCCAAGTTGCTTTATTGCTTTCAAAGACAACATTCAAGGGGTTTTAGTAAATAAGGAAAATTATTGGTATTTTGAATATTATTCTAATTCAAAAGTGGTTTCTGAAAAGATGGTAATCAAATTTTAATTAATAGCCGTATTTTTCTTTCCAACGGTTTTTTAAGAATTCACGGGTACTATTTTCTCTAGCATTATCTCCTGGATTGTAGAGTTTTGTTTCTGAAATTTCATTTGGTAAAAATTCTTGCTCAGCAAAATTATTAACATAATCGTGAGAATATTTATAGTCTTCACCGTAACCCAATTCCTTCATTAATTTCGTTGGTGCATTTCGTAAATGAATAGGAACAGGCAAATCGCCAGTTTGTTTTACCACTTGTTGCGCTTCGTTTATTGCCACATAACTCGCATTACTTTTTGGGGAAGTAGCCAAATAAATCGCACATTGACTTAATAAAATTCTACTTTCAGGATAACCAATTGTTGAAACCGCTTGAAATGTATTGTTCGCCATTATGAAGGCAGTAGGATTTGCATTTCCAATATCTTCACTCGATAAAATCAACATTCGGCGGGCAATAAACTTAACATCTTCGCCACCTTCAATCATTCTAGCCAACCAATATACAGCTCCATTTGGATCACTTCCCCGAATAGATTTTATAAATGCCGAAACAATATCATAATGTTGTTCACCAGTTTTGTCATATAGAACAGTATTTTGTTGAACTAAATGAAGTACTTTTTCATTTGTAATTATAATTTCTTCCTCAATGGATGCATTTACAACCAATTCAAATATATTCAATAGCTTTCTACCATCCCCACCTGAAAGCCTTATTATCGCTTCTGTTTCCTGTAAAAATATATTCTTTAATTTCAAAAAACGATCTTCAGTAATTGCTCTTTTTAATAAACTTTCCAAATCCGATTTTGAAAATGCATTTAAAATATAAACCTGACATCGAGACAACAAAGCCGGAATCACCTCAAAACTTGGGTTTTCGGTAGTGGCGCCTATTAAAGTAATCCAGCCTTTTTCAACCGCTGCCAGTAAGGAATCTTGTTGCGATTTACTGAATCTGTGTATTTCGTCAATGAACAAAATGGGGTTTTTCGTAGTGAACAATCCGCCACTTTGTTTCGCTTTTTCGATCACTTCACGAATCGCCGCCACTCCTGAATTAATTGCGCTCAATTCATAAAAAGGCCTTTTTGATTCTTGTGAAATTATTTGTGCCAACGTAGTTTTCCCAGTTCCTGGAGGTCCCCACAAGATCAACGAAGGTATAATTCCCTTCTCGATTTGTTGTGTCAACGAGCCATTTGGTCCCACTAAGTGCAACTGACTTATGTAATCGGATAACTTTTGTGGACGAATTCGCTCTGCTAATGGTGCTTCCATGTTAATTTGAAAATGCGATGATTTGGAGATTTGAAAATTGGCTGTTTTGAAAATAAAACAATATATTCAGATGAACGTTTTACAAATATAATTATATTAAATCATTTTTAGTTATACTTTCAAATTTTCAATTTTTATGACAAATTAGCACTTTGCAATTTTGGTTTTATTTTTGATTACATTGTTAAGAATTTCAACAAGAATACTTTTCATGAACGACAACTATTTTAAATATTCAACATCCGTAATTCTAATACCATTTTTATTAGTACTATCGCTGTGGATTCTATTTTGGGTTGACATTCGTTTCCACTTAAATTTAGACCAATTTGGAATTTATCCAAGGAATTTCTATGGATTAATTGGTGTTGTCTGCTCCCCATTTCTTCATGGAAATTTAGAACATCTTTATAACAATTCGATTCCATTGCTAATATTATTAGCGGCTTTGCGGTATTTCTATCGTGATATATTTTTCAAAATTTTAGTGAATGGCATTTTACTTTCGGGCTTTATTACTTGGGTTATCGGTCGAGATTCCATCCATATTGGTGCAAGTTCTTTAATATATGTTTTGGTTAGTTTTATATTCTTCAAAGGAATTATGACTAAATATTATAGATTAGTGGCGCTTTCACTTCTAGTAGTTTTGATATATGGAAGTATGGTTTGGTATATTTTTCCAAATATAGAAGAAGGAATTTCTTGGGAAGGACACCTTGCGGGATTGATTACAGGATTTATTTTTGCGTTAATTTACAAAACCCCTGAATATAAAAAAATTAATAAGTACGACTGGGAACACCCTGATTACAATCCATCTGAGGATAAGTTCATGCAGCGATTTGATGAAAACGGCAATTTTGTGAATCCACCTATTATAGAAGAAGATCCTGAAATTGATACTTATTTTAACTCGAGTCATTCAGTTAACTACGAGTTTAAAGAAAAAAATGGATTAAAACCAGAGCTTTAATCCATTTAGAAATGTTTTATTAATTATTGTCTTTGTCGAACGGCCTCATATAAAAAGGCGCCACAAGCTACCGATACATTTAGTGATCCTATTGTTCCAAACATTGGAAGCTTCGCTTTTTCATCAACAATTTTTAATACCGATGGATTTACCCCTCTATCTTCAGATCCCATAATAATAGCTACTGGTTCGTTTAGAGAAATGTCGTAAATATTTTGATCTGTTTTTTCCGTTGCTGCAACTGTTTTTATCCCACTTGCTTGAAGCAAGAAAATGGCATCCTTTATATGTTCTACTTTACAAATTGGAATATTAAATACTGCTCCAGCAGAAGTTTTCACTGTATCGCCATTCACAGGAGCAGCCCCCGATTTTTGAATTATTATTCCATTTACTCCAGTACATTCAGCTGTTCTAATAATTGCCCCGAAATTCCTTGCATCCGAAATTTGATCAAGAATTAGAAACAATGGTTTTTTGCCATTTTCTACCACGGTTTCAATCAAAGATTCCAAATCGTAAAAAGATATTGGAGAAATACTTGCCACTACACCTTGATGATTATTTGGCGTTAATCTGTTTAATTTTTCAACAGGAACATAGGAGAAATTAGTATTATTTCTCTTCATCACTTTCATCAGGTCTTTCATTAACTCACCTGAAATCTCTTTTTGAACAAAGACTTTGTCAATTTCTTTTCCAGACTGAATAGCCTCAATTATTGCGCGTATTCCAAATATTAAGTGTTCTTTTTCCATTTTGCAAATATATAAAAAAAACCATCACCTTAGGGGTGATGGTTTTTAGAAACCTAAGTTAATGAATTATTTACCAACCTGGATTTTGTTGAGCTGCTAATGTAGGATTACTTGCAGTTTCTAATTGAGGTATTGGCCACAAAAATTTAAAGTCTGTAGCTGGAATATTTGCTAAACCGTATGGTCCAGTATATGGTGTTCCTAAAGTAAATGCTGAAGTAAGAGGATTACCGCTAGCCAATTTTGCCGGAATACCATCAATTGGGAATAAATTATCTCCTTGAAGTCTATGGATATCTCCCCATCTACGACCTTCCATTAAAAATTCAATTCTTCTTTCTTTAAGAATTGCTCCAACCATATCCGATTGATTTGATAAAGTTGTTGAGGTGTAAGCTTGTGTGGTAGGATTAGCTAATGCTCTATTTCTTACACTATTTAATAAAGTTAATGAAGTACTAAGAGCTGGAGAAGATTTTCTTGCATGTGCTTCTGCCATATTTAGAATTACTTCTGCATAACGAATTACGGGTGCTGCATCTGTATAATTCGTATCATCCGTGTATTTGTTAGAATATATTCTTCCTGCATTAGTAAATACCATTCCAGTTCCAGGAGTTGATGAAGTTGAATTATTTTCTCTTCTTTTGTCATCAGCTAACCAACTAGGATCTCTCCAAATTATTGGACTAATGCATACTAATAGTCTTCTTCTGTATTGAGAAGCTAGAGCAGCATTAACTCCTGGGTTAAGTGTTGCTGCATGTTGAATTGAAAAGATAGTTTCTGTATTAGTAATATTATTTGCTAACACAAATGGATCTTTAGAATTAGTTGTCAAAGCTAATCCACTTGTTGAAAGTTTATTACCTTCTAAAATTACATTATCCCAATCTCTTTTGTGAAGATATACTCTTGTTTTAAATGCTATTGCAGCATTTTTGGTAGCTTTAAATTTAGCAGTATTAGTAATTTTACTTTCTGCATCATTAAGATCACTAATTACCTTTGTATAACATTCTCCAACAGTATTTCTGCCTTTTACAATTTCAGAATCAATTTCTGATTGGGTATCAACACCAACTTCTCTGTATGGAATTCCTGCATGGGTTGCGCTAGCAGTAAACTGGTATGGTCTAGCAAAATGCATTAATAATTCAAAATGTGTAATTGCTCGAAGAAATTTAGCTTGACCAATGTAATCGTCACCTACCGCGCTAGAAATAATACCACTGGCAACAGCTTTAGATACTCCTTCTATTACTAAATTACATCTGTTAATTAAACGATAGCCATCTACCCAATAATACACATTATTAGCCGTTCCAGTATCATATGTTGTGGTGTAAGTAAGTTGGTAAAAAGCTTGAGTATTTACAACATCTTCTCCTCTACAATCATTTTGTTGAATAAATGCTGCACCCCAAATATATCCTCTTCCACCGTTTGGACTAGTTGAATTAAATTGACCTATTGCAGCGGCGTTGTACATACCATTTATAGAGCTTGCAATTAACGAAGGAGTAGAGAATGAGTCGTCAACAGAAATTTGATTTATTGGTTTTAAATCCAATATGCTTTCTTCTGAACATGAGTTTAACACTAAAGCAATAGTGCTAAAAAATAAGATTTTTAAATATATTTTCATAATTTTTTATAGTTTTATATTAATACCCATTGAAAATATTCTTCCTATTGGAGTTCCGTTTAAATCAACTCCAGCTGTTTCCATTTCAGGATTTAAACCTTTATAATCGGTGATCATAAACAAGTTTTGACCCTGAACGAAAAGACGAATGTTCTCAACTTTAATTTTTTCAATTAATTGTTTCGGAAAATTATATCCTAAAGTTACATTATCAAAGCTAATAAAATCACCATTTTCAACAAATCTAGTAGTGGCATTACTTGATTGATTTAAAAATGTATTTGAATTAGCGTATAAAATTGGTGTCCAGCCATCACCAGGATTTGATGCACTTTGCCATCTTCCTAGTATTTCAGTGCTATTATTATTTAAATTTAGATTCATTAAATCACGTCGAGTGGAGTTGAAAATTTTATTTCCTCCACTAAAACGAATTAAGAAACTTAAATCAACATTTTGGTAGGACATTTTTGAACTGATACCACCAAAATATTTTGGAATTGTATTACCTAATATTTTTTTGTCTGCTTGAGTTAATGATGCTGCAGTTGAAGTGTTTGAAGGATTACTAGGGTTAAAAACAGAATAAGACTGATTAGCAGGATTTCCTTGAACTAATGAGCCATCGGCTTTATAATAAACTGGGAATCCATTTGCTGAATTTACACCCCAATATAGAAAACCATATAAAGAGTTTAATGATTCCCCTTGTCTAATAATTATATTAGGCGAAATATTTACATCTGTTGAAGTACCACCAATTAAATCAGCACCACCAGGCGTACTAGTTACTGTATTAGATTGAAGTGTTAAGTTAGCATTCACATCCCATTTGAATTTTTGATTGTTAATCAAGCTTACATCTAAACCAAACTCGTAGCCATCATTAACCATCGTTCCAATATTTTTGCTGATAGAATTATTTGGCACACCTAAAGAAGGAGGTACAGGAGAATTCAATACTAATCCGTCGCTTTCATTTTTGAAATAATCAAAAGTTATTTTAACTTTATTATCCAAAATTGCTAAATCAACTCCATAATCTGTCTTTTTACTGGTTTCCCACTTTAATTTATCGTTTCCAAATTGAGTGAAAGCGATTCCGTTTAAGGCTCCGTATTGAGAAGCAGATGTAAGTCCTAAATAAGGGTAAGTTCCAATTTCAGTATTTCCAACTTCAGCATAAGAAGCTCTAACTTTAAAATCAGAAATATATTTATTTAGACCGGACATAAAACTCTCTTTCGAAATATTCCATCCCGCTGAATATCCTGTAAATGACTGCCATCTCGTTTCTGGTGCAAGTTTAGAAAGACCATCTTTTCTAATGCTTCCTTGTAAAAAGTACTTTTGCTTGTAGTTGTAGCTAAATCTTCCTAAATAAGACATAATTCCTACTTCTGAAATTCCTCCACCAGATTCTTGAGTTCCATAAGATCCAGTAACTAGATTTTGATTGTAAAATTCATCTAATAAATTAGTTCCTACACCAAAAAAACTTTGATTTCTTTCTTTTTGGTATTCAATTACAGTTGTTGCTGATACATTGTGATTATCAAAAAAAGTTTTGTTGTAATTCAATATATTTTGAGTATTCCATCTCATTAAATCGGTGTTACTATTTTGTAATCTACCATTTGATCCTCGTCCGTCTCCATGAATTGGATTCCAATATAAAAAACCACTAGTAATTGCATTGTCTGCATTTACTTGAAACCTGTAATTAAGACCTTTTGCAATATCAACAGAAGCAAAAGCAGTGATGATAGATCTATTAATTTTTGATTGAAATTTATTAAATTTCAAAACGTATGCTATATTAGAGATGTTGTCTCCAACTGGCTGTAAGTTACTGCCTTGACCTACGTTTCCAGTAGATAAGTTGATGTTATATCCCGTTGGGTTGGTACTGTCAAATATAGAAGTGTTCGGTAACTGTCTAATTGCATTAAATATGTTTCCAGATAGTGAATTTCTACCCGTGTTGAGTCCGTCATATTCAGTTCTAGTTAAACCTATGTTTCCTCCAATAGTAAACCATTTATTAATTTGATGTTCTAGACTGCTTTTTATTGAATAACGAGCCATTTCGTTTGACACTGCAATACCTTCTTGAGTAGAATAACCCAAAGACATGTAGTATTTAGTTTGGTCGTTACCACCACTAAATGACAAGTTATGATCCATTTGGTAAGCACTACTATTTAAAACTGCTTTTTGCCAATCAGTATCAAAATTACTTCCTGCAGCCCAAGCTGTTTGACCCGCATTAGTTCTTTTTTCATTTGATATTGTTAAAAAATCTGCAGTTTTTAATAAATCAAATTTTTTATATGGGGAAGCAAAACCTGAAGTTACGTTATAGTTAACTTTCATAGTTCCCTTTTTTCCTTTTTTTGTAGTAATTAAAATTACTCCATTTGCCCCTCTTGAACCGTAAATAGCCAATGATGCACCGTCTTTTAAAATATCAAAAGATTCAATGTCATTTGGGTTAATATCTCCAAGAGCGTTAGTATCTGCATATCCTCCTATATCACCAGAGTACATAGGCATACCGTCAACAACATACAAAGGTTGTGTTCCTGAGTTTATAGAAGCTATACCTCTAATTCTAACTCTTGGAGCGGCACCAACAATTCCTGTAGGCGTGGTTACTTGTACACCCGAAGCGCGACCAGCCAATTGACTTTCAAAACTTGGTGTAATTAATCCTTGAATAGCACTCCCTTTAATTTGAGAGACTGAACCGGTAACTTCTTTTTTCTTTTGAGTTCCATATCCAACAACAACAACCTCGTCCATCAACTCTAGATTACTCTGCATGACAATGTTGTAATTGTTGCTTTTTCCGACTTTAATAGTAGCATTTTTGTTTCCAATAAATGAAAATTCTAATGTACTTCCGTCACTGGCCTTGATGGAGTATTT
>CALPLL020000052.1 GCA_943324395.2 Rhizobium sp. Q54 | reverse complement strand
AGACTTGTTCCATCTGAATTAATGCTTTTCAATTTTGACAAATATAGTATTTATGTATTGTTTTTTAAATAGGAAATCAAAATTTTTTTCCGATTCAAAAATTATTTATTTGAAAATTAATTGAAAGTTAAATTTAAGTTTTCAAAATATTAATTCTCTATTAAATTATTCTTAAACCAAAAATAATTCTTGAAATCAACATTTTTAGTAAAATTTTAAAGACTTGTAATTGAGTTATTTATAAAAATTAAGCCACTTTTTATTCTGAATTTTTAAGAGATGTGGGAAAACTTATCAACAAAGTGGTATTTTGTGGTAAATTGTGGTAAATATTTTTTATTTTTGTCAGTATCATTTAAAAACAAGTAAAATTGAATTCAATTATTGGAACATATGAATGCAAAGTTGATGCTAAAGGAAGGCTGCTTTTACCTGCGCCTTTGAAAAAGCAATTGTCAGCCGCACTTCTTGATGGTTTTGTCTTGAAGCGTTCGGTTTTTCAGCCTTGTTTAGAATTGTATCCAATGGCAGAGTGGAACTTGATGATGAATAAAATCAACAAGTTAAACCGATTTGTAAAAAAGAATAATGATTTTATTCGTCGTTTTACTGCTGGTGTTAAAGTAGTGGAGATTGACGCTTTAGGTAGATTATTAATCCCTAAAGATTTGGTTGCCTTTGCATCAATTTCCAAAGATTTGGTGCTTTCTTCAGCAGTTAACATAGTTGAAATTTGGGATAAAGATTTGTATGAAAATTTCATTTCTAACGATGAAATTGACTTTGCAGATTTAGCAGAAGAAGTGATGGGTAATGTAAATGATGACGAAAATGTTATATCATAATCCGGTTTTATTAAAAGAATCTGTAGACGGACTAGATATTAAACCTGACGGAATTTATGTAGATGTGACTTTTGGAGGTGGCGGTCATTCCAGAGAAATCATGAGTAGGTTGAGTTCAAAAGGAAGATTGTATGCTTTCGATCAAGATGAAGATGCGCTTGCAAATTCAATTGATGACGAACGATTTGTATTAATTAATGAGAATTTCAGATTTATAAAAAGATTTTTACGATTTCACAATGTTAAAAGCGTTGATGGAATTCTTGGTGATTTAGGCGTTTCATCTCATCAATTTGATGTTCCTGAGCGAGGTTTTTCTACTCGTTTTGAAGGGGAACTGGACATGAGAATGAGTCAAAAACAAGACTTAAATGCCTATAAAGTGGTCAATGAATATGACGAAGAGAATTTGAGAAGGGTGTTTCTTGATTATGGTGAATTAAAGAATGCTCCCGTCATAGCTCGAGTAATTATTGAAGCTAGAGAGTTTGAACCAATTATAAATACAGAACAGCTAAAAGTGGTTTTAGGGCGATTTTTACAAGCGCATAAAAGCCATAAAATATTAGCTCAAATGTACCAAGCAATTCGAATTGAGGTCAACCAAGAAATGGAAGTTTTAAAAGAATTTTTAGAGCAATCGCTAGAAATTTTGAAACCAGGAGGCAGGCTAAGTGTTATTTCCTACCATTCATTGGAAGACAGATTAGTAAAAAGAATAATGAAAAACGGAATGTTCGAGGGAGAACCTGAACGTGATTTCTTCGGAAATTTTTCGGTTCCTTTTAAAACAATCGGAAAATTAATAGTTCCTGATTTTCAAGAAATAAAAAGCAACAATAGAGCTCGCAGCGCAAAATTGAGAATTGCTGAAAAGAAGTAAAAAATGAAAAACGGTGTTTATAGCATTTTAAAGGCAAGGTTTTTAATAAATGAAGAAGCTAATGCTGCTAAAAATTGGCGTTTTATAGTATTTCTGATTTTATTGGCAATAATAATGATTGCCAACAATAATAATATAGATCAAAAAGTATTTAAAATAATTCAATTAACAGGAGAAGTAAAAGAATTGAGATCAGAATTTGTAGATCGAAGATCAGAATTGATGAAATTAAAAATGGAATCAACAGTTACTCAAAAAATGATTGAAAAAGGAATTTTACCAGCTTCAGTTCCGCCAGTTAAAGTAGTAATAGAGAAAAAAGAAGAAAAAGGGTTTTTTAAAAATTTATGGTAGAAGATAACAAAAATATCATCTTAAGAATTTACATCGTTGGGGCGGTCATCTTTTTCATGGCGCTCGCAATTGTAGTAAAAATCACTAATATCCAATGGGTAGAAGGAGACTCTTTGCGTAAATTGGCCAATAAACATTCCATAAAAAACTTCGTAATTCCTGCAAATAAGGGTAATATTTATTCTGCTGACGGAAGTTTATTAGCTACTTCAATTCCAAATTATAATATTCGTTTTGATGCAATTGCACCAAATGCTAAAGATTTTCATAAGTACATTAAACCTCTATCGGATTCTTTAGCAGTACTTTTTAATAAACCAAGTAATTATTTCCAACTAGAATTAACAAGAGCAAGAACAAGTGGAAACAGATTTTACTTGTTGGCAAGAGATTTAAGTTATACAGATTACATTAAAATTAAACAATTTCCGCTTTTTAAATTGGGAATTTATAGAGGTGGAATTATAGTTGAACAAGAAGTAGTTAGAAAACACCCAATTGGTGAAATTGCATCAAGAACTATTGGCTATGAGCGAATTACACCTGAAGGCTTGCCAGACGGAAAAGGGATTGAGTGGGCTTTTAGAAAATACTTAAATGGAAAAGACGGAAAAGTACTTAAACAAAAAATCGCTAAAGGACAATGGAAACCTATTCGTGATGTGAATGAAGTGGAACCACAAGACGGTTATGACATTATTTCAACACTTGATGTTTATATTCAAGATATTGCCCACCATGCATTGATGGACCAATTAATAAAGTACAAAGCAGATCATGGATGTGTGGTGGTAATGGAAACCAAAACAGGCTACGTGAAAGCAATTTCTAATTTGGGAAAAATTGCAGAAGAAACCTATGCCGAAACTACCAATTATGCAATTGCTGAATCTCACGAGCCAGGTTCAACGTATAAATTGGCCGATTTAATGACGTTACTAGAAGATAAAAAAGTAGATACAAGTGCCGTATACAATACCAACGGAGGAGTAATAATGTATTTTGGAAAAAAAGTAGTGGATTCTCATGAAGGAGGTTATGGGTCGATTTCATTAGCTCAAGGTTTTGAAAAATCATCCAATACCGTTATGGTTCAAGCAGTTTACAATAATTATAAAAACGACCCTTCAAAATTTGTAAATCACCTTAATGCCTATGGGTTAAATTCTCGATTAGGGTTGCCATTTCAAGGAGAAGGAAAACCATATATTCCTCAGCCAACTGATAAAACTTGGTCCAATCTTTCACTTCCATGGATGGCTTTTGGATATGGAGTTTCCATAACTCCATTGCAAACTTTAACCTATTATAATGCTGTTGCAAATAATGGAGAAATGGTAAAACCACAATTCGTTTCTGAAATTAAAGAATGGAATATTACAATAAAAAAATTCGATAAACAGGTAATCAATCCTAAAATATGTTCGCAGGAAACAATTTTGAAATTGAAAGCTGTTTTAGAAAATGTAGTAAAAAGAGGAACGGCATCAAAATTATATTCTAAAGATTTTTCTATGGCAGGAAAAACAGGAACTGCTCAGGCTAACTATGGAACAAACGGGGGTGCTGACAAACATTATATTTCTTCATTTGTAGGATATTTTCCCGCTGATCTCCCTAAATATTCCTGTATAGTTGTAGTTCATAATCCAGATTCGTCCAATAATAATTATTACGGCGCAGATGTGGCGGGGCCAGTTTTTAAAAGAATTGCTCAAAAAATATTTACGGATTCTCCTACAAAAAATATAGTTAAAAATTTAGACTTGAAAAATTCAAATCAAGAAAAAAACTATTCAGATTACTATACCAAATCTCAAGAAAATAAGAATGTAATTCCAAATTTAAAAGGAATGTCGGGAATGGATGCCGTAGCGATATTAGGAAATTTAAAAGTAAAAGTGAAAGTTATTGGAGTTGGAAAAGTTAAAAGACAATCCTTAAATCCAGGCCAAGCAATAAAAAGTGATACAATTATAACATTAGAATTATCGTGATCAATTTGAAAGACATACTTTGGAAAGTAGCAATTGAAGCAGTTCATGGTTCAACAGATGTTGCTATTGAAAAAATGGAATTTGATTCTCGAAAAGTTTCCGAGAATGATGTCTTTATTGCTATTCGTGGAACAATTTCTGATGGTCATGAATTTATAGAAACAGCAATAAATAAAGGGGCAATTGCAATTATTTGTGATGTATTTCCTCAAATTATTGTGACTGGTATCACTTTCATAAAAGTGAATGATACGAATAAGGCTATGGCTGTAATGGCTGCAAATTATTTTGACAATCCTTCAAAAAAATTAAAATTAATAGGAATTACAGGCACCAATGGAAAAACTACAATTGCCTCTTTATTGTTCCAATTATTTCAAAAAGCGGGTTATAAAACGGGATTACTTTCTACAGTTAAAATTGTTGTTGACACAAATGAGTATAAGGCAACCCACACCACACCTGATTCTATTGCGATAAATCACTATTTAAATGAAATGGTAAACGCAGGAGTTGAATACTGTTTCATGGAAGTGAGTTCTCATGGAATTCACCAAAAAAGAACGGAAGGTTTACATTTTACAGGAGGAGTTTTCACCAATTTGTCACACGACCATTTAGATTACCACGCTACATTTTCTGAATATCGAGATGTAAAAAAATCGTTTTTCGATCATCTACCAAAAACTGCTTTTGCATTGTCTAACATTGATGATAAAAACGGCTCAGTAATGATGCAAAATACAAATGCAAGAAAATTGACCTATGCATTAAAATCCTATGCTGATTACAAAGCACAAATATTAGAAAATCAATTATCTGGATTGTTGTTAAAAATTAATGATAATGAAGTTTGGGTTCGATTAATAGGAACTTTTAACGCCTATAATTTGTTGGCTATTTATGGAACTGCGATTGAATTGGGTTTGGAATCCTTAGAAATACTTCGATTATTATCAGAGTTAGAAAGTGTGTCGGGTAGATTTCAATATATAATTTCAAATGGCAAAATTACTGCTATTGTTGATTACGCACACACACCTGATGCCTTAGAAAACGTATTAAAAACCATCAACGATATTCGAACTAAAAACGAACAATTAATAACTGTTGTAGGTTGTGGTGGTGACAGAGATAAAACGAAAAGACCAATAATGGCCAATATCGCTTCCGATTTAAGTGATAAAATTATCATAACATCTGATAATCCAAGAACTGAAAATCCGGAAACCATTATTGAAGAAATGGAGCGCGGGGTTGCCCCTCAAAATTATAAAAAGACTGTTTCTATAATTGATAGAAAACAAGCTATAAAAGCGGCATGTCAATTGGCTCAAGCCAATGATATTATCTTAATTGCAGGAAAAGGACATGAAACTTATCAAGAAATTAATGGAATACGTCATGATTTTGATGATATGAAAATGGTAAAAGAAATGTTAGAACAACTTAATAAATAAACGAAACTATGTTATATTATTTATTTGAATACCTACACAAAGCTTTAAATATTCCAGGAACTGGAGTGTTTCAATACATAACTTTTAGATCAGCTTTAGCATTAATATTATCATTATTGATTTCAACAATTTTTGGTAAAAGAATCATCAATTTCTTGAGAAATCAACAAGTTGGAGAAACAGTTAGGGAACTTGGTCTTGAGGGACAATCTCAAAAAGCAGGAACACCAACGATGGGTGGTTTAATCATCATCATTGCTACTTTAATACCAGTTTTATTATTGACAAAATTGAATAATATCTACATCATTTTGTTGATTGTTACAACAATTTGGATGGGAACAATCGGCTTTATAGATGATTATATCAAAATTTTCAAAAAAGATAAAGAAGGTTTAAAAGGTATTTTTAAGGTAATTGGACAAGTTGGTTTGGGAATTATTGTAGGGTCTGTTTTGTATTTACACCCGGATGTTACAGTAAGAAAGGAAAGCAATTATAAAGTGCCAATGGTGCAAACGGAAAACGTATTTCAACAAGCACCAATTGAAGAAAAATCGACCGCTACAACAATTCCATTTTTTAAAAATAACGAATTCGATTACGCAGAGATTCTAGCATGGACTGGCGATGGATATGAAAAATGGGCTTGGTTAATTTTTATTCCATTTGTAATATTCATTATCACAGCAGTTTCAAATGGTGCAAATTTAACGGATGGAATAGATGGTTTAGCCGCAGGAACTTCTGCAATATCAGTGCTTGCATTGGCCATATTCACTTTCGTTTCTGGAAATATCGTTTTTTCAAATTATTTGAACATTATGTACATCCCTGATTCAGGAGAAATGACCGTTTTTATTGCTGCTTTCATTGGTGCGCTAGTTGGATTTTTATGGTATAATTCATATCCAGCATCAGTGTTTATGGGTGATACAGGAAGTTTAACTATTGGAGGTATAATAGCTGTTTTAGCAATCTCTGTTCGTAAAGAAATGCTAATTCCTTTAGTGTGTGGAATTTTCTTAGCAGAGAATTTTTCAGTAGTGCTTCAAGTAGCTTATTTCAAATACACTAAAAAACGTTTTGGTGAAGGCCGAAGAGTATTTTTAATGTCGCCACTTCATCATCATTATCAGAAAAAAGGATATCACGAAAGTAAAATCGTAACTCGTTTTTGGATTGTAGGAATTTTATTGGCAATACTTTCAATTGTAACATTGAAATTAAGATAATATGAGATTAGTCATACTTGGTGGTGGCGAAAGCGGAGTTGGAACCGCGATCCTAGGAAAGAAAGAAGGGTATGATGTTTTTGTTTCTGATTTTGGAAAAATAAAACAAAATTATAAGGACGTTCTTAATAAATACGAAATAATTTGGGAAGAAGAAAAGCATACAGATGAGTTAATTCTGAATGCCGATGTGGTAATGAAAAGCCCAGGAATTCCCGAAAAAGCACCGATTGTAAAATTGCTTGTCGCAAAAAATATTCCAGTAATCTCTGAAATAGAATTTGCAGCGCCTTTTACAAAAGCAAAAACGATAGGAATTACAGGAAGTAATGGCAAAACTACTACGACAATGTTAACCTATCATTTGCTAAAATCGGCAGATTTAAATGTTGGATTGGGAGGTAATATAGGAAAAAGCTTCGCATGGCAAGTTGCCGAAGATAATTACGATGTCTACGTGTTAGAATTAAGTAGTTTTCAATTGGATGGTATAATCAATTACAAGCCAGACATAGCAATTATTACCAATATTAGCCCTGATCATTTAGATCGTTATGAATATAAATATGAAAATTATATAGCTTCAAAATTTAGGATTACCATGAATCAAACAGAGAATGATTTTTTGATTTATGATGCTGACGACGAAGCAATTACAGAATGGTTCAAAAATAATAATACAAAAGCACAATTAATTCCATTTTCAATTTCAAAAGCAATTGAAAAAGGAGCATTTTTAAAAGACAATATTATGGAAATTAACATCAACGAAGAAGAATTTGTAATGGAAACACAATACATTGCATTAGAAGGAAAACACAACATGAAAAACGCAATGGCAGCAACTTCGGTAGCGAAATTGATGCAAATTCGTAAACAAACTATTCGTGAAAGCTTGTCCAATTTTCAAGGGGTTGAACACCGTTTGGAAAAAGTGCTAAAAATCCAAAATGTTCAATATATAAATGATTCTAAAGCGACTAATGTAAACGCTACCTTTTTTGCTTTAGACAGCATGAACACCCCAACGGTTTGGATTGTTGGTGGAGTTGATAAAGGAAATGATTATTCCGAATTGATGTCTTTGGTTCACGAAAAAGTGAAAGCAATAATTTGTCTTGGGGTTGATAACAAGAAAATAATTGATGCATTCGGAAATATTGTTGACATGATGATTGAAGTATCTAGCATGAAAGATGCCGTTACAATGTCTCAAAGATTGGCAGAAAAAGGAGATTCAGTGCTTTTATCCCCAGCTTGTGCTAGTTTCGATTTATTTGAAAACTATGAAGACAGAGGAAATCAATTTAAAAACGCAGTACAACATTTGTAATAATTTATGATTTCAGAATTAAGATTTCAGATTTATTTATCAGAATTATCTTAATATGAAAGCATTTTAATTTAGAATTTTAAATCTTATTTCATAAATCAAAAATCAAAAATCAGTTTTGAAAGAACTAATAAACAATTTAAAAGGAGATAAAGTAATATGGACATTCGTTGCCCTATTGGCTTTATTTTCGTTTATGCCTGTTTTTAGTGCGAGTAGTAATTTGGCCTACATGAATGACGGTGACGGAAATACTTTAAGTTATTTACTGACACATTTGGCTCATATTTTCATGGGATTTTTAATTATTTATGGAGTTCACAAAATTCCTTATCATTATTTTAGACCCATTTCAAAAATCGCATTACCTATTGTTTGGTTGCTTTTAGCCTATACGTTGGTTAAAGGAACTGTTATCGCTGGGGCAAATGCTAGCCGATGGATTAAAGTGCCATTCATTGGAATTACTTTTCAAACATCAACTTTTGCATTCGTAGTTTTGATGATTTTTGTTGCAAGATATCTTTCTAGAAAATCTGAGGAACCGATGACTTTTAAATCGTCACTACTTGACCTTTGGCTTCCGGTATTTATTACACTAGGATTTATTTTACCAGCTAATTTTTCTACAACAGCTTTGATTTTTTCGATGGTGATTATGCTAACTTTTGTTGGAAATTATCCAATTAAGTACATTGGATTCATCATCGGATCGGGAATTGTTTTTCTTGTCTTTTTTGTATTATTATCAAAAGCATTTCCAGATTCTAAGTTCTTCAATAGAGTTGGTACTTGGACTAGCAGAATTGAAAATTATACTTCTAATAAACCTGGAGAGGACGATTACCAAATTAAAAATGCAAAAATAGCTATCGCAACAGGCGGAATTTACGGACTAGGACCTGGAAAAAGCGTGCAGAAGAATGTGCTTCCTCAATCGTCATCCGACTTTATTTTTGCAATTATAGTAGAAGAATACGGATTAATTGGAGGTCTATTGGTGCTTAGTTTGTACTTACTACTCTTCTTTAGATTTATAGTCGCAGCCCATAAAGCCAATACGCTATTTGGAAAATTAGTAGTCGTCGGACTTGGTTTTCCTATGATATTTCAAGCGCTAATTAATATGGGGGTTGCCGTTGAATTGTTACCTGTTACGGGACAAACATTGCCATTAATAAGTAGTGGAGGAAGTTCAATTTGGATGACTTGTGTGTCTCTTGGAATTATTATTGGTGTAACCAAAAAAGAAGAAGAAATTGCGCAAGAACAAAGTGAAGCTGAAAAAAGAGAACAAATATTACAAAAATTAATTGACGAGCAAATCGAAAAAGAAAATGCTCTTGATCAAGAAGAAATAGTAGAAACCGACAATTATTCTATTGAAGATGCTTCGGCAAATCCTATGGAGCCAGTTTTGAAAAAGAAATAATTCATTAATCTTGAAAGGGAATTGATTTTAAATAATGCAAGAAGCAAATACAAATAGTAGCAATTCAGTTTTATCTCCTTCCCTTTGGGAAGGCCGGGATGGGATTAAATTCATAATTAGTGGTGGTGGAACTGGGGGACATATTTACCCAGCTATTGCTATTGCAAATGAATTAAAATCGCGTTTTCCTAAAGCAGAATTTTTATTTGTTGGTGCTCAGGATAAAATGGAAATGCAAAAAGTCCCACAAGCTGGTTATGCTATAAAAGGACTTTGGATTGCAGGCTTGCAAAGAAAATTGACATTGCAAAACCTACTTTTTCCAGTAAAATTATTGAGTAGTTTATGGAAATCAAGAGCTATTATCAAGAGCTTTAAACCAGATGTAGTTATTGGCACCGGAGGATTTGCTTCGGGACCATTATTGCAAATGGCGAATTCTTTAAATATTCCAACGTTGATTCAAGAGCAAAATTCCTATCCTGGAATTACTAATAAATTATTGAGTAAAAAGGCCAATAAGATTTGTGTGGCTTATGAAAATTTAGAACGGTTTTTTCCAAATGAAAAGATGATTTTAACCGGAAATCCCGTTCGTCAAGATTTAATAGATATCGATAGTAAAAGAGAGGAAGCGATTCAATATTTCAATTTGGATCCTTCCAAAAAAACACTTCTAATTTTAGGAGGAAGTTTGGGTGCTAGAAGAGTGAACCAATTAATTGAAAAAGAAAGAGAGTCTATTTTAAATCAAAACGTACAAGTGATTTGGCAATGTGGCAAATTTTATTTGGATGAATATAAAAATTACAATTCCGATTCTATTCAGGTTTTTGCTTTCTTAGATCGCATGGATTTGGTTTATGCAGCCGCAGACATTGTGATTTCAAGAGCGGGT
>CALPLL020000051.1 GCA_943324395.2 Rhizobium sp. Q54 | reverse complement strand
GGAGCTATTTCCTGCTGTACATTTCAATCTTTGCTTTTTTAAGAAAAAAAGCAAAGGATTTACACTTCCATCAGGGCTAAAAAATCAAAATTGCGTCTGCGAAGTTGCAGGTTTACTGATTAGCAATAACCCTATAAAAGTGATCAAACCATTAATAATAATTAATTCACTATCAATTACATAATCACCAAATAGAGTTGAAGAATTATAATTAATAAAAAAACATATTGCTGGTGAAAGCACACAAATTAAAGGAACCAAATTGTCATGAACCGTTTTAGTTTTCATAAACATTCCAAAGCAAAATAAGCCTAATAGAGGACCATAAGTATAGGATGCAATTTTAAAAATCATACTTACAACCGAAGCGTCATTTATTGCATTAAATAGCAAAATTACCAAAAACATTAATGTTGAAAAACCAATATGAACGAAATGTCTGGTTCTAACCATATTTGCTTTAGCAGCATTTTCAGCTTTATCCATTCCTAGAAAATCGACACAGAAAGAAGTTGTTAATGCCGTTAAAGCGGAATCTGTAGTTGCAAAAGTAGCCGCCGTTAGTCCTAGTAAAAAGACAATAGCAGGAATCATAGCTAAATGATTAAAGGCTATTTCAGGAAAAAGTAAATCCGTTCTTGGTTTTCCTGTAATTAAATCCGTAGGAACTTCAATACCATTTTTTGATGCATACAGATAGAGTAAAGCGCCAACGCTTAAAAAGAAAATATTAATTATTACAAAAATCCCAGTAAAAGTAAACATGTTTTTCTGAGCTTCTTTGATATTATTACAACTCAAATTCTTTTGCATCAAATCCTGATCTAGTCCAACCATTGCAATAGTTACAAATATTCCTCCTAAAATTTGCTTAAGAAAATAAGTGCCTTTCATGTAATCTTCATAGAAAAATACCTTAGAATAATTACTATTTTTTATTGCTTCAAAAGCTTCAAAAACTCCAAAATTCAAGCTACTACAAATAAAGTAAATCGTTAAAAAAACCGAAGAAACTAAGAAAACAGTTTGAAGAGTATCCGTAATTATTATCGTTTTTAAACCGCCTTTATAAGTGTAGGCAAATATCAATAATAAAGAAATTAATACCGTTGCTGCAAATGGAATTCCATAATAATCAAACACATAGCGTTGTAAAACAATCACCACTAAATACAATCTAAATGCAGATCCAATTGTTCTACTAATCAAAAATATTGTTGCTGCAGTTTTATAGCTTATTTTTCCAAGACGTTGTTCAAAATAGCCATATATAGAAGTCAAATTCATTCTATAATATAAAGGAAGCAAAACTTTTGCAATGATAATAAAGCCAATAGCGTTTCCTAAAACAAATTGAAAGTACTTGAATTGAGTTTCAGGATTTCCCACTTCTCCAGGTACTGAAATAAAAGTAACGCCTGAAAGCGCAGTACCAATCATCCCAAAAGCTACTAAATACCATTTTGAATTTTTATTTGCCTTGAAAAAAGCTTCATTTCCAGTATTGTTTTTACTAACAAAATGGGAAATTAGAAATAAAATCCCAAAATAAACTAACATTAATAGTACAATTGCGAAAGGAGTCATGATTTTAATTTTTATTTACAAATAACTTAATTTTCTTTCAATAATTAAACAACTTGAGAAATAAATAATATATTTGTTGAAAATTTAAATTTTAATATTATGAAAAACCTAGCTGTATTAATTTTATTAATTTCAACTTTTGCTGTTGTAGCTCAAGAAAACAAATCTGATGTTAAACCAAAGTGGATTATTGGATTTGGTGCTAACATTATTGATAACACTGCCACTAAAAACGGAAATTATTTTAACGCTTCAGAACAGTGGAATTATTTACCAACAATTTCAAAAGTAAGTTTAGAAAAAATCATGAGTGATCAATTTTCAATTGAAGGAGCATTCGGAATCAATAAACTTTCAAAAGGTACAATGCAAAATGGAGCATTTACAAATGAAGATAAAAATTATGTAGGATTTGATTTAAACGGTAAGTTTTATTTCGGTAAAGAGTTTATAAAATCCCCTGCCTTTGACCCATACCTTGTAGCGGGATTTGGGGTAAACTATGTTGGTGATAATTCAAATCAATCTTCTAATTTTGGATTAGGATTCAATTTTTGGTTTAGTCCAAACATTGGTTTGCGCATGCAGTCACAAGGTAAATATGGATTTACTCAAACGACACTTTTAAATAATCATATTCAACATAGCGCAGAATTAGTTTTGAAATTGTAAATAATTAAATATAACTTTTAAACCGCCTATTGGCGGTTTTTTTATTTAACAAGTTTATTAGATTTCTATTTATTATTTTATTGTTTGGTTTTTTTAAATAAAATGAGTACTTTTGTTACTCAAAATCGATTAAAAAATGTTAGAAACTCTTATTACATCGAAAACCCGTCTTAGAATTTTGGTAAAATTTTTTATAAATGCTGCCAATAAAGGTTATTTGCGAGGTCTTGCAGAGGAAATGCATGAGTCTACAAATGCTATAAGGAAAGAGTTAAATAACCTTGAAGAAGCAGGTTATTTAAAAAAAGAAGCTGTTCAAAACAGAATTTCCTACAAAGCAAATACAAAACACCCACTATATAAAACACTTAAAAATATTATATTTCAACACATTGGTTTGGACTCCATTGTTGAAATGATTTTGGATAGAATGGGTGATGTAAAAAAGGTAATTGTAATAGGAGATTATGCCAATGGAATTGACAGTGGAACAATAGAAGTAATAGTTATTGGAGATGAATTAAATACAGAATATATTGAAAATTTATCAGGTAAAATAGAAAATGAAATAAAACGAAAAGTTCAGTTTTTCATTACCCAAAAATACGATGGCAAAGGATTATTAATTTATGATTCTGAAAGCTCTAGTAACGTTAAAACCGAATAGAGATGCCTTGGTTTGCTATATATACAAAGCCGAAAAATGAAAAGAAGGTTGTTGAAGGACTTGAAAAAATAGGAGTTGAGGTTTATTGCCCAATGATTACTCAGGTAAAACAGTGGTCTGATAGAAAAAAGAAAGTGGAAATGCCACTAATTAATTCTTATGTGTTTGTAAATATTGCCGATAAAAATAGAAATATCGTTTTTAATGTTCCGGGCGTAGTGAGGTATTTATTTTGGTTAGGAAAGCCCGCAGTAATTCAAGATCATGAAATTGAAGTTTTAAAAGATGGGTTAAAAGGAATATTAAATAATGTTGAAGTCCAGGGTATACAACCTGGCGATATATTAACAATTTCTAAAGGTCCCTTCCAAGGAAAAGAGGGAATTGTTTCGCAAATTGAAAAAAATAAAATCCGATTAGTTTTAAAAGAACTAGGGGTTTTAATCACTATTTCTAAAGAGGAATAAGTATTAATTTTTATTATTAATTTAGTTGATCATTTTTTGTGACTGACGTGGCGAAGCCGTTAAAAAAATAAAAGTTTAGAATAAAAGAGTTATTTTTAATTAACTAGAATAAATAAATATGTATTTTTCAAATAATAATATTGCAATCATTGGCTTGGGATACGTTGGACTTCCTCTGGCAGTAGCCTTCGGCTCAAAATACAAAACGCTAGGCTTTGATATAAATACTAATAGAGTTTTAGAATTATCAAATGGAATCGATAGAACATTAGAATCTGACTTTGATAAAATTAAAGCGGCTTCAAAACTGAGTTTTTCTAGTAACATCGAAGATTTAAAAAATTGCGATATTTTTATTGTTACAGTTCCAACACCAATAAATCAATTTAAAGCACCTGACTTAGCACCATTGATCAAAGCATCTGAAATGATTGGAAAAGCTATGAAAAAAGGAGCTGTCGTAATTTATGAAAGCACTGTTTACCCCGGTTGTACTGAAGAGGATTGCGTTCCTATTTTAAAAAAAAATAGTGGGCTTAAATTTAATCAAGACTTTTTTTGCGGTTATAGTCCGGAAAGAATTAACCCTGGAGACAAGGTAAATACGTTAACTACAATTAAGAAAGTTACTTCGGGTTCAACACCTGAAATTGCAACATTTGTTGATAATTTATATTCTTCAATAATTACAGCAGGAACATTTAAAGCGCCAAGTATAAAAGTTGCGGAAGCAAGTAAAGCTATTGAAAATGCACAACGAGATGTAAATATCTCATTTGTAAATGAATTGGCATTAATTTTCGATAGAATTGGAATTGATACAAATGACGTTTTGGATGCTGCAGGAACAAAATGGAATTTTCTTAAATACAAACCTGGATTGGTAGGTGGACATTGCATTGGGGTTGACCCTTATTATTTAGCTCACAAAGCAGAGAGTTTAGGATATCATCCTCAAGTAATTCTTTCTGGAAGAAGGGTAAATGATACTATGGGAATGTTCATAGCTGGAAAAGTAGTGAAAATGATGATTCAAAAAGGGACTAATGTTAAAGGAGCTAAAGCACTGATATTAGGAGTTACTTTTAAAGAGAACTGTCCTGACATTCGTAATTCTAAAGTAGTTGATATTTATAACGAATTGGTTCAGTTTGGATTGAAAGTTGATGTTTTTGATCCACACGCAGATGCAAGTCTAGTACAAAAAGAATACAACATACAATTACAACAATCTCCTACTAAGTACGATGCCATAATTCTGGCAGTTGCTCACAAAGAGTTTTTACAATTAAATTTAAATGACTTCAAAAACGGCCAACATACAGTCGTGTTCGATAGTAAGGCTGTTTTGGATAGAAAAGATGTCGATGCTAGGTTATAAGCTATTAAATATATTGTCTAAATTGATTGTAAGTTTGAAAATAGTATAATGAATATAAATTGTTATTTTTATATATGAATTTAAATACCAAAATATTTATAGCAGGCCATAAAGGTATGGTAGGATCAGCAATTTGGAGAGTTTTATCCAAAAAAGGCTATACTAATTTAATTGGTGCTAGAAGTGAAACTTTAGATTTAAGAAACCAAGAAGCAGTTAGAGATTTTATCACAAACCAAAAACCCGAAATTATTATCGATGCCGCAGCGAAAGTAGGAGGTATTTTGGCTAATAAAGATTTTCCATACCAATTTTTAATGGAAAACATGCAAATTCAAAATAATCTAATTAGCACCGCTTTTGAACTTGGAATTGATAAATTCATTTTTCTTGGAAGCTCTTGTATTTACCCAAAATTGGCTCCTCAACCTCTTAAAGAAGAATATTTATTAACGGGTGCATTAGAAACCACAAATGAATGGTATGCTTTAGCAAAAATTACTGGCGTAAAATCATGCCAAGCAATAAGAAATCAGTTCGGAAAGGACTATGTAAGTTTAATGCCAACTAATTTATACGGCACACATGACAATTTCGATTTAAATAGTTCCCATGTTTTACCAGCAATGATTAGAAAATTTCATGAAGGTAAAATAAACAATAATTGTCCTGTAACTTTGTGGGGAAGCGGAACTCCATTGAGAGAGTTTTTATTTGTTGACGACTTGGCGGAAGCAGTAGTTTTTGCATTAGAAAATAATTTGCCAGATTACTTATACAACATTGGAACAGGTAAAGATTTAACAATTAAAGAATTGGCATTATTAATTCAAAAAATAGTAGGTCACAAGGGCGAAATAATTTGGGATAATTCAAAGCCAGATGGAACACCAAGAAAGTTATTGGATGTTTCCAAAATGAATGAACTTGGTTGGAAACATCGAATAAATTTGGAAGATGGAATCCAAATTACTTACGATTGGTTTTTGGAAAATTTGAAGGATTATAAAGAATTGAAAATGTAAGAAAGGTTAATCGTTTAAGAAAGTTAAAATTGTTTATCGAAGAAACTTCAATTTCAATTGCAATAGGAATAACAATAGCTAAATCGTATTTTCAATTACCAATAAATTTTCAAATTAACTTTTCCCGATTAACCAAATCAACAAATAACCAAATCAACAAATAACCACATCAACGTTTACAATACAAACAGTATGGATACTAATCAAAAAATAGCATTAATTACAGGCGTAACAGGTCAAGACGGATCCTATTTAGCAGAATTATTATTAGAAAAAGGGTACATGGTTCATGGTATTAAGCGAAGAGCATCTTCTTTTAATACTCAAAGGATTGATCATTTGTATAGAGACCAACACGAAAATAATGTGCATTTTAAATTACATTATGGAGATCTAACAGACGCTACAAATTTGATTCGAATTATTCAAGAGATTCAACCAGACGAAATTTATAACTTAGGTGCTATGTCACATGTAAAAGTTTCTTTTGATTCACCTGAATATGTTGCCAATGTTGATGCGTTAGGACCTTTGAGGATTTTGGAGGCGGTTAGAATATTAGGTCTAGAAAAGAAAACTAAAATATATCAAGCATCAACCTCTGAATTGTACGGAGGATTAGAAGTAAATAAAAATGCAAAAGGATTTTATGATGAAAACTCACCATTTTATCCACGCTCACCTTATGGAGTTGCAAAAATATATGGATTTTGGATAACTAAAAACTACCGTGAAGCTTACAATATTTTTGCTTGTAATGGAATTCTATTCAATCATGAATCTCCAAGAAGAGGGGAAACATTTGTAACTAGAAAAATAACAATGGCAACAGCTGCAATTGCTTTGGGAAAACAAGATTGTTTGTATTTAGGAAATCTTAATTCACAAAGAGATTGGGGACATGCTAAGGATTATGTAGATGCGATGTGGCGAATTTTACAACAAGATGTTGCTGAAGATTATGTGATTGCTACTGGAGTGTCGACCTATATTCGCGATTTTGTTCGCTTAGCATTTGCAGAAATTGGAATAGAATTGACATTTGAAGGAGATAATGAAAACGAAATTGCTAAAATTAAAGCGTGTAATAATCCTGAATATCAATTAGAAATTGGTAAAGTAGTTGTGCGTGTAGATCCACAATATTATCGTCCAACAGAGGTCGACTTGTTAATTGGGGATCCTACAAAATCCAAAACACAATTGGGTTGGGTACCACAATACGACTTGGCAGGATTGGTAAAAGAAATGGTAGCAAGCGATATAGAATTAATGCAAAAAGGGTAATTGTTTTAATCACTCAACCCATAACCTTCTAACCGATTAACCGTTTAAAAAAAGCTTAAAAGTTTATTACTTTAATTAAACACTTATCATCAACCACAAAAAAACATGTGCCGAATAGCAGGAATTATTGATTCTTCTTCAACTAATTTAAAAGAAGATATTTTGAAAATGCGCGACGCTATGCATCGAGGTGGTCCTGATGATTCAGGAGTTTATTTTAATGATACAATTGCTTTAGGCCACAGACGACTTTCGATAATTGATCTATCTTCAGCAGGGCACCAACCCATGATAAGTGAAGATGAAAATTTGGTATTGTGTTATAATGGTGAAATTTATAATTTCAAAGAAATTCGAACGGAATTAGAAGCTTACGGATTTACTTTTAAAACAAAAACAGATTCCGAGGTAGTTTTAAAAGCATATGAAAAATGGGGAAATGCCTGTTTCGAAAAATTTAACGGAATGTTTGCATTGGCAATTTTTAATAAAGCCAAAAATGAAATGACCCTTGCAAGAGATTACGCCGGTATCAAACCTTTATATTATTTTTTTGAGGAAGGAAAATTGTATTTTGCGTCTGAGATTAAAGCATTTAAAGCCTTAAACCGTTTTGAAGAAAATCCTAATTGGCGAGTTTATTTTTTAGCTTTTGGGCATTTGCCAGAACCGATAACTACAATCGAAAGAGTTCAATCTTTGCCTAAAGGCACCCTATTAAATATTAATACTAAAAGTGGGGAAGTCAAAACAGAAAGATTTTCAACTTTTCAATTTACTTCAGCTATAAATAATAAAGAAGTGGCCTTGGAAAAGGTAAAACAAATTCTAACGACTTCAGTTGAGAGGCATCTGATTTCAGATGCACCAATAGGATTATTTTTAAGTGGTGGTATTGACAGTAGTTTGTTAACATTATTAGCACAGCCACTTTTAAAAGAATCTTTACAAACTTTATCAATTGTATTTGATGAAGAAGCCTATTCTGAAAGAAAATTTCAAGAGATTATTATCCAAAAAACGGGAGCTAATCATAGTACTTTTACAGTTTCTGAAGAACATTTTTATGAAGCTTTGCCCGATGTTCTTCTGGCGATGGATCAACCCACAACAGATGGAATTAATAGTTATTTTATTTGTAAATATGCTAAAGAAGCTGGGCTCACAGCAGTACTAAGTGGATTAGGAGCAGATGAATTATTTGGCGGCTACAATTCTTTTGTTAATTCTAGTAAAATCACACAAGTGAAAAAATGGATACCTAGATCTTTTTTTAAATTGGCGCAATATTTTGGAAAAGACAAATATCAAAAAGCAGCTTTTTTATATATAAAGGGTCCAATTGGAGAATATCTATTTCATCGGGGATTACTTTGTCCAAGGGAAATCAGTAAGATTTTGGGAATAAAAGAACAAAAAGTTTGGGAATTGATAAATGAGCTTACTAATTATTATGTAAATAATCAAGACAATAATCAAGACAATTATCTTGAAGAATTTAATTCTCAAGCCCCTTTTAATAAAGCATCATTTCAAGAAATTAATTTATATATGCAAAATCAACTATTAAAAGATAGTGATTTTATGAGTATGTGGCATGCAATTGAAGTTAGAGTTCCTTTTTTAGATAGAGAATTACTTGAGTTAGCCTATGAAATAGCTCCAGAAGTTAAAAGTACTCAGCCTAAAAAATTCTTGCTTATTCAAGCTTTCAAAGACCTATTACCTAAAGAAATTTGGGATAGACCTAAAATGGGATTTACATTTCCTTTCCAGGATTGGCTTCTGGATAATGGTAAAACAAACTTAGCAAAACAAATAAATAACAGTCCGAAAATACCTAATAACGAATATGCTTATCTTCAATATAAAAAAGGAAATTATACATGGAGTAGGTATTGGGCAACTGTTTTAAGTCAAAATTTGAATTAATATTTTGAAATGATTCAGGATAAAAAAAAAATAAAAGTTGTTTTTTTCAATAGAAAACCAAGGCATTTAGGTAATTTCAGTATAGAAATGTATTTCAAATTAATGCAAGAATATTTACAAGAAAATTTTGAAATAATTAACAAAGAAATGCCATTTGAAAGCAATGGTTTATTCAATAGGTTATTCAATACAATTTTCTGCACATTAAATCAGGGCGAAGTCAACCATATTACAGGTGATATTCATTATGTTGCAGCTTTTCTAAAAAAATATAAAACTATACTTACCATTCATGATTGTGGAATGTTATACGAGTCAAAGGGATTAAAAAAAAAAATATTTAATTTTTTTTGGTTTAAATTACCCTTAAAAAAGGTTCAAATTATTACCGTTAATTCTTATGCCACCAAAGTGGATGTTTTAAAATTGAATTATTGCAAACCAGATATGATTGAAGTTATTTATGTTTGTATTTCTCCAGAATTTAAACAAATTGAAAAATCTTTTAATTCAGAAAATCCAAGAATTTTGCAAATAGGTACAGCAGTCAATAAAAATTTAAAACATTTGATTCCCGCACTAAAAGACATAAAATGTACCTTAGTTATAATAGGTAAAATTGATTCAGAAATCAAGAATTTAGCAAATGAAAACAATATTAACCTGGAACTTCATGACCGAAGATTGTCGGATGAGGAAGTAAGGGAAGAATATAATAAATGTGATATTCTAAGTTTAGTTTCTACTTTAGAAGGATTTGGAATGCCAATAATTGAGGCAAATGTCGTTGGAAGAGTTTGCATAACTGGAAATACTTCATCAATGCCAGAAATTGCAGGAAATGCGTCACATATTGTAAACCCTTTTGACATTCATGATATTCACTTAGGATTTAAAAAAATAATCGATGATAAAGAATATAGAGACAGCCTAATTACTAATGGTTTTAAAAATGCAACTAGATTTAGTGCAGTTGCATTGGCCAATCAGTATTCAAAACTTTATAATAAAATCGCTATTAATAAATAATTTAATTAAACTTTAAAAACTCCCTCATTTTTATTACCTATGAAAAAATTTATTTTAAGAATTAATTCATTTTTACTCCCACATAAATCTATTTTAATTTTTTGTACAGGTTTTTTTCTAGCTTCGGCTATAATATTCAAATTAGACGCTGATTACACCGAAGATCTTTTCAAGCAATTAGCAAGACATATAAAAGAAGAAGCAGTAACTAGACATTATACTGAAACGGAGACTATTATTCATACAATGAATGTTACTTATAAAATGCAACTTGAAAACAAAAAAAACTTATTTAGTTATAGGCCACAAACTTTTAAGGGAATACACATGCGTTCCTCAGATTTAGATTTATTAGATGTTACTGGTAGTTGCGGAAGTGCTTCATTTGTATTAATGCGAACCTATTTAACAATGGGTT